>NZ_JBXFWM010000013.1:0-83846 GCF_056856655.1 Stenotrophomonas sp. STEN033 | reverse complement strand
GCCATGCTCGGCAGGGCTCTACCGGTAAAGCTTCTGCCGAGCATGGCTCGGCACCACATTGGACCAGCCCCACAACGCAGAACGGCCCGCGTCAGCGGGCCGTTCTGGTGCTGCATTGCCTTGCGGCAATCGCTTAGTGCTGGTGACCACCGTCGCCATGCACGTGGCCGTGCTGCACTTCTTCCTCGCTGGCTTCGCGCACTTCGACGATTTCCACGTCGAAATGCAGGTCCTTGCCAGCCATCGGGTGGTTCAGGTCGACGTCGACCACGGTCATGCCGACCTTCTCGACGGTGACCGCACGCGGGCCGAAGTTGGTCTGCAGGATCACCTGGGTGCCCGGGACCAGCGGGGTCTTGCCGAAGTGCTTCTTCGGCACGCGCTGGGTCATACCCTCGCGGCGCTCGCCATAGGCATCGGCCGACTTCACGTCAACGCCGAAGCTCTCGCCGGCTTCCTTGTCCATCATCGCCGTTTCAAGGCCCGGGATGATGTTGCCGTGGCCGATCAGGATGGCCAACGGATCACGGTCCTTGGAGCTTTCGATCGGCTCCTGGCCGACTTCGGAGACGGTGTAGTGGAAACGGACGACGCGGTCTTTTTCGATCTTCATGCGCAACTCTGATAAATGGCTGCCCGCTGGCAGACGTTGGGACGGCTTGTCGGCCGCCGGGGACGCCGCCATGATGACGGCCTTCTAAGGTGGCGCATTATCCGGGCTCCATGCACATCACGCCAGTTCTCCGCATCCGCACGTGGCCGCTGCCAGTCACGCTCCTGACCGCCGTACTGCTGACCGCCTGCGGGCATAACCCGCCCAAACGGGCCGCCGTACCCGATCCGGCACGAAATTACTCGCCGGTTGCCCCTGCGGACCCCGCCGCAGCCGCCTCGATACTGATGCGTGCCTTGGGGTTGGTCGGCACCCCTTACCGCTACGGCGGTAACACCCCGGAGTCCGGCTTCGACTGCAGCGGCTTGGTGACCTATGTCTATCGGGACATGCTGGCACTGAACCTGCCGCGCACCTCGCGCGAACTGGCCGCCATCCAGGGCCCGAAAATCCCCACTGATCGCCTCACCGCCGGTGATCTGGTCTTTTTCGGCAACAAGGGCAATGTCTGGCACGTAGGTATTTATGTAGGTGAAGGTCGCTTCGTCCACGCCCCCAGCACCGGCGGAACCGTGCGGCTGGATCATTTGGATGGGGCCTATTGGCGCGATCATTACACCGGTGCGAAGCGGGTATTACGGTAAAACGAGACATTCCTCGCGAAAAATAACGATTATTTAACGAAATTTGTACCTATCCACACGTTTCACAGGGCATGATCGCCCATCGAATTTTTTCAGTGACTGCCGCGTGACGACTGACAACACGTCCCATCCGAGCCAGCCAACAATTGTTACGCTCACCCTCCGTCGCCTGATGTGCGCCGCAGCCCTGGCCCTGGTCAGCCTGCCGGCCCTCGCCCAGAGCGCCGATACCGCCGCAGCCGCCAAGCCGGCTGCAGCCAAGACCGAGGCGCCACGCAGCAAGGCCGACAGCGCTGCTACCGCAACCCTCGCCGCCCTCCTGCCGCATCTGGCAGCCAGCGACACCATTCCGTTGATGGACCGCTCGGCGATGTTCGCCGGCGATCTCAGCCGCCTGATTTCCGCCTACGACGCCTCCAAGGGCGTTTCCGCCGCCACCGAGGCCGCGCTGGCCAATGACTCCGACGGCAAGGTGCAATCGATCCTGCGCCGCGCCATGACCCTGCTGGGCACCCCGTATCGCTGGGGCGGCACGTCGCCGGACGCCGGTTTTGATTGCAGTGGATTGGTCGGCTACGTATTCCGCACCGCGCTGGGCGTCGAGCTGCCGCGCGTATCGCGCGAGATGGCCAGCCAGGCCAATGCCGAACTGATCAACGACCGTTCGGCGCTGGCCGCCGGCGACCTGGTGTTCTTCGGCCGCAAGGGCCGCGTCGACCATGTCGGCATCTATGTCGGCGAAGGCCGCTTCCTGCATGCCCCGAGCACCGGCAAGGATGTCCGCACCGATACCCTGCTCAGCGGCTACTGGGGTGACAAGTTCATGCAGGCACGTCGCATGGCGCTATAAGCGCCCTGCCGGCACCTACCTGCCAAGCCGCAACCTTCGGGTTGCGGCTTTTTTATTGCCGCGTGGGCGCGCTAGAACCGTCACCCACAGTGCACAAAAGTTAATGCGTAGGTATCCAACGCGGCCCTCAAGAAAGTGCGCGAATACGATTGCGCATGCGCGAATCAGGGGTATATCGTTGCCGCGAATGGAGAGGTGACCAGACATGGCGGCAGCACAAATGTCAAGTACACGTTGTGTGATCTGGTTTGGAAATCCGGGGGCAAGAGAGAAAGTGATGCTGGCTGCGGATGGCTGGCAAGTGCGAACGGTACTTCCCCAACAGCCCGCCGACATCGGCATGCGCGGCGGTGACACGGTGGTTGGCCTGATCGATTTCCGTACCAGTTCGGACAGCGAACTGGAACGCATCGGCAAGCTGACCGCCGCTCATCAGCACATGCCATTGTTCGCCATCACCCCCGCCACCGATGGGAACGGGCACACCTCTCACCATCCCTTGCTGGCGGCGTGCCAGCAGCAGTTCCCGCATCCGCCCGACTTCAAGGAACTGCTGCGCGGCCTGCACGACCTGAGCAACGACGTGCCGCGGGCCGCCAGCGAAGACGCGCTGGACACCTTGCTTGGCGAGAGCGAGGTAATGCTGGTCATGCGTGCCACCCTGCGCAAGTACGCTCCGGTGGATCTGCCCGTCCTGATCACCGGCGAAACCGGCACCGGCAAGGAGGTCGCAGCACATGCGCTGCACCGCCTCTCCGCACGCAATGGCAAGCCCTTCCAGGCCATCAACTGCGGCGCCATTCCCTCCACACTGATCCAGTCAGAGCTGTTTGGCCATGAGCGCGGCGCCTTCACCGGCGCCACCAGTCGTCGCCAGGGCCTGTTTGAAACCGCCCACAACGGCAGCGTCTTCCTCGACGAAATCGGTGACCTGCCGCTGGATGCACAGACCAGCCTGTTGCGGGTACTGCAGGAAGGCACCATCGAGCGGGTCGGCAGCAACCAGCCCATTCCAGTGGATGTGCGCATCCTCGCTGCCACCCACGTTGACCTGGAGCGCGCGGTGGAAGAAGGCCGCTTCCGCCGCGATCTTTATTACCGCCTGAACGTATTGCGCCTGGCCATGCCACCGCTGCGCAAACGCGATGGCGATATCGAACTATTGTCCCGCCAGTTCCTGCGCAACTTCCGCATGCGCCACCCCACCCGCGCACGCGGCTACACCACCGAGGCACGCCAGGCCATGGATCGCTTTCCCTGGCCGGGGAACGTGCGTGAACTGCTCAACCGGGTACAACGTGCGGCCATCACTGCCGAAGGCGAATTGATCAGCAGCGCGGACCTGGAACTCAATCTGTCCACGGACGGCGCCCAGCTCAACAAGGCGCGCAATCACGCCGAACGTGAAACCCTGCTCTCCTGCCTGCAGCAAAGCCAATACAACATCAGTGCCTGCGCGCGCCTGATGAAGGTGTCGCGGGTCACCATCTACCGCATGTGTCGCAAGCACCAGCTGGAACTGGAGGCGCTGCGTTGACCTTCCGCACGCAGCGCCGCCTCCTCTGATCGGTGAATCTTCAACCCTGCGCTCTCACAACATGTAAGGCAACTTGAAGGCCAAGGTGAAGTCAGGGGCGTCAGGGGTCAGGCCAATGCCCAACATGCTGACGAAGGTGGCCTTGGATGTCAGCGCATAGGTCACCCCGAGATTGAGTGTGCCCGCGTTGCCATCGCTGCCGATCACCTTCATCCACTTGCCGTTCTTGTAGCGTGTGCTGGCACGCGCACTCATGCGATCACTGAAGGAAATGCTCAGGCTGGTGCGCTCGTTGAAAGCAAACGCCACACCGGCACCGAAATAATACGAATCCCCCAGGTTCACCTCACCCGGATTGATCGTGTCCGGATTGGCATCGATATCGTCGAAGCTGCGCTTGAACGAGCGCACATAACCGATATTGCCGAACAGGATCGCGGGATCGGCACTCTTCACCGCCGACAAGCCGATGTTCGCCTGCCACAGGCCGTTGCCCGTCGGCTGCTTGGACGGCACCGCGAAACGGATGAAGTCGTCGTCGTCGCGTTCGATCACCTTCCAGTCCAGCCCATAGGGTTCGCGCCCGGTCGGCGCGGTGACACCGCCGGTCAGCACCGTCTCGGGACGCCAGCCGCGTTCACCAAACAGCTTGTAATTGGCACTGACGGTGACATCACCAATACCCGTGCCATGGGTTTCCTCCTGCGCGATGGCCGCCGCCGAACCGCCCGCTCCGCCCTTCTGGTAGATGGTCTTGCGGGCGATGTACGGCACGTCCAGATTCAGGGTAAGACGCGGGTTGACGCCCCAGCGCGCGGCGAAATTGTAGGTCAGCGAATCGGATTCGACGTTTTCGATGGCGATGTTTCCCAGGAAGATCGCATCCAGTGCCAGGAAGCCGTTGAGGGTGAGTTGCTTGCGATCATAGCGGGCGTAAGTGAGGCTGTTTTCCAGGGTGAGCTTCTGGTTGAACAGCGCCGACTGCTGCTGTTTGACGTCATCGACGCTGCGCCGCGCCGCTTCCTTGGCTTCCTGCGCTTCCGCTGCACTGCTGGCATAACCTTCAGCGCCCGCTGGCGGTGCCGCTGCCGTAGCCGCTTGCGGCGGCGCAGGCACTGCAGGCGTTGTACCCGCCGCTACCTGCGGGGTGGGCAAGGCCTGTGCCGTCTTGCCGCTGACCCGTGCCTGGATTGCCTGTACCTGCATGTCCAGCTCGCGCAGGCGCCGCACTTCCTGCGCATAACTGGCCTTCAATGCCTCCAGCTGTGCCACCAGGGCCCTGACATCTTCCGCATCGTTATTGCCGGTTTCCGCCTCCTGCGCCATCACCCGTGGTGAAGCAACAGTCAGACTCACCAGCGCCGCCATCGCCAGTCGTTTCATTGGTCGTTCCTCTACGTTGGACTCGCCAAAGCACGTGCCAGGCACGTGCTCACTGCCCGCCTATCCCGCCAATCCCCCGATTGAGCGTGATGGCCTGTGCCACGTTCTGGGCCAACGGCAGGTTCCCTGCCATCGACTCCCTCACCAGATCAATCTGCAGCCGGTTGCTGACCAGCTGCCCGTCACTTGTCAGCTGGATGCCTTGACCGACGCTGCCGCTGCGCAACCACTGCTGCACGGCACCCTGGCCCTGGATCGTCAACTGCAGGCGCGCCGCATTGCCGTCGAAGCTGGCAACCGCGCTGGCACCGCCCGACTGCGCCGTGGCATTGCCAGCCACCGACCCGGTGTTGGCTGGCACGATGCCGTCATTGCGAACGTTCAGGTGCATGACATTGCTGGCGCGGTTGCCGTCGCCTGCTATCTGCACGCTCTGGCTGACACCGGCCACATTGTTCAAACCACTGCCATCAATGCTGCGCCCGCTTGCATCGGGCAATGGCGCATTGGCATCGGTGATGCTGACGCTGGGCGTGAAGCTCACCTTCGGCACATTGCCACCTTTGCTGAAGTCCATGCCAAGCTTCATGGTGCCCTGCAGGTTCTGGCCAGTCGCGGTCTGCCATGTCGAAATCATGGTTACTCCGAACCAGGCCACCGCATTGCCACCGACGGTGTAGCGGCCGCGCATCAGGTTGAGTTCCGGGTCCGGTATCTCGTGCAGGCCTTTTCCCGGCTTCTGTTGATTTTCCGCTCCCATTGCCGGCAGCGCGATACCCAGCGCCAAGGCCAGCAGGGCGAACCTGGTTACGTTCATCACAGCACTCCTTCAGAACAGGTCAGCATGGCTGAAACCGAAATCGACCAGTTCTGCATCGGTAATGGGGTTGGCCCCTTGGCGTGCATACAGCGCGCGTGCACTGGGCCTCTCACTGGGTTGCAACAGCACCGTATTGCGGTCGAAGTCACTGCCAATCACCACGAACACCGCGCGCGAGGGCCAGGACTGGAGGAACTCGGCCATGGGCACCACGCGATTGCCCAGAATCGGATCAGCCACCTCGGCCATGCCATCGCGTATCTGCTTGAGTACGACGAAGTGGCGGAATCCGCGTACATCCATCAACACCAGGCTGGGAACACGCAGGGTCATCAGCCGGTCTTCATCGATCCGGTAACCGCGACCGCGCATGCCCAACGATTCCACGTAACGCTTGATATCCAGCAACGAAAAACCGCGTTGCCGAACCAATTCCGGATCAGCGACCCCCATCATGCCCTCGATCACCGTCGCCTCGTCGGTATTGAGGTGATAGGCATGCTTGAGAATCGTCGCCAATGCCGCCGCCCCACAGCTGTAATCGGTCTGCTGCCGCACCAGGTGGCGGAACCGCCGCTCCTTCATACTCTCGATCTTGCCGCTGTACAACGCCCCGTTGGGCAGCACACTGCTGAACGCCACCTCGCCCGCATGCACCAGGCCCGGGGCCAAGCTCAACGCACAAGCCAACAGCAACGAGCGACAGAACATGAGCGTCATGCCTCCAGAGCGCCGAAAGGTGGGAGCCCCCCTCCTGGGGGAGAGGAATGGGGGCTCCCGGAACCCGGTCATTGGCGGATGGCCGGGCTTGTTGCGCGGAGCAGGTGCGTCACCCACTGGGATGACGCCTCCGGTTACGGCTCGTTGCCACCGCCACCACCCGGGGTACCGGTAGACGGCTGAGCCACCGCCAGCGCGAGGCTGTTGGCCTGCAGGTTGCCGGTGCCGGAGGACACGTTCACGCCGATGTTGCCCGACGCGCCGGAGAACGCACTGCCCGACAGGCTGGCGGTATTGGTCGCATCAACCGCGATCCAATCGATGTCGATCACCTTGCCGCTCAAGCTCGCGGTCAGGTCGGCGGTGCCCATCTCGGAGAAGCTCGTGGTGCCCTTCTCGTCGGTGTCCCATGCCATGCCACCCACGCCCGGACGGTTCGGGTTGGCGACAGCACCCTGGGTCTGGTTGTCCCAATCCGAGTGACCGGTCTGGTCACCGGCCGGATGCGAATCACCGGACCAGTTATCCGGGTAGAAGTTGGTCTTCTGGTAGGAGTTGCCGGTGCCGGTATAGGTACCCGTGCCGGTGCCCTTGGTGGTGCCGGTAACCTTGCCACTCATGCTGATCGAGTAGCTGTTCACCAGGTAGTCGTAGTAGCCATCGTTGTCGACCTGGTTACCCGAAGACACCTGGTTGGAGCTGATGCTCGAGGTGGCATAAGCGCTGGTGGCGACCGAGGCAGCCAGAGCGTTCTTCTGCTCGTTGTTGTTGCCCGAGGTGACGTTCACACCGATGTTGCCACTGGCCCCGGAGAAGGCATTGCCGCCCACGCCTGCAGCGTTGGTCACGCCGTAGTTCATGGTGGTGTTGTTCATGCCACTCTGGTTGACGAACACTTCCGCGTCCGCCATGCCGAAGCTGAAGGAGGCATCGGCTGCCGACAGCGCAGCTGCATTGTCCTGGGCGTTGTTGTCACCGGCGGCGACGTTGAAGCCCAGGTTGCCCGAGGCATCGGAACCGACGTCATCGGCAATCGACGCATCGTTGCTCAACAGGCCGTTCTCGGCGTGGTTGTTGGAGATCGACTGGCGGTTGTCGATGATGGCAATCGCGGCCGAATCCAGGTCGATGTTGCCGGTGATGGTCGGGTCGCCGGAGAAGTTCACGTCCGAGCTCAGACGCATGTCCTTCTCAAGGTTCACGTCCACGCCGTGATTGTTCTTTTCCTTGCGCTCGTCGGCAGAGATGTTGGACGTCTTCTGCACGTTCTCGGTTACGGTCTTGTTGGACTCGTAGTTGGAACGCGTGTCGCTGTAGCGCAGGCGGGCTGCGGCATCCAACTTCAGGTCGATGTCGGTATCGACGTTGGTATTGACGTTGGTGTTGGTGTTGGTATTGGTGTTGGTATTGGTGTGCGTACGCGTCTCGTTCACGTTGTGCTGGTGATCGATGTTGGCGCTCGCGTTCTGGTTGTCCGCCGCATTGGCAGCCGCACTCATGGTGAATGCGGTTACCGCCATGGCGAGTACGGTCCATTTATTCGCTTTCATGGTGCCCTCTTCAGGTTTTCTGATGCATCGGGTGGATGGAGCTGTGTTCACGGGGTGCCCTGCACGGAGATGCTGAATCTGTTCTCCGTTGCATTGCCGGACCCCGCGATCTGATTGAGTTGCAGCACACCGTCAAATCCGCGCAATGCGGATGCCTCCACACCTACCCTGCGGGTAGCGCGTGGGTCGGTGGCGATGGACTGCCCCCCCGCCGACGCGAGTACCTCGGATGAAGTCATGGCCTCATCACTTGCCTCGCGTATGCCCTGTGCGGCCAGTGTCGCGGTGACGGCGTTCAACGACGCGTTGCCACCACCACTGGCCTGATTGATGGATGCAATGCCGCTGGCACCTGCCAGCGCATTGCCGCCGATGGTGGCCGAGGCCTGCATCGGTGAATTGAAGCTGTTGGCTTGTCGCAGTTGCAGGCTGCGCGCAGTCGCCGATGCATGCGCGCCATTGGCCATGCTGTGCAGGTTGGCCTGCAGGTTGAGATCCCCCGCCGCCTGGTTGACCTTGATCGAACCGTCTGCCCCGGCCAAGGCATTGCCGTCGATGCGGGTATCGGCGGACAGATAGGACAACATGCCGGTATAGCTGTCGCCCTGCGATTGCGCCGCTGCGGTGCCGACGACTGCCACTGCCAGCGCCATTGCCACGGCCGACAGGCGAAGGATTGCGGTGTTCATTTGCCCCCCTGCCCGGACGGCTGGCCCAACGGAAATTGGGCCAGGGCCCCGCGTACCTGATCGCCTATACCGCGTGTGGCACCGCCCACGGCCCCCATCGGACCGCCAATCGCGCGTGACAGCTGGCCACCGGACAACATTCCATCATCGCCCGCCACCCGTCCCAGGGTGCCGCCCACCACGCCGGTGGTCACCCGCTCGACCGTGGTCTGGCCATGCCCGGCCATCTGGCTGTCGGCCATGCCGGAGCCCATCGCCGCATAATCATCGTCACTGAGTTCGCTCATGCCACCGGCGCCCAGCGCTGAACCCAACTCCTTGCGCGGCGAGGGATCGGCTATCAACGCCATCCCCGGGGGGGCCATGCGATAAGCCGGTCGTGTCGACACGTCACGCAGCAGCACGATCTCGCCCGGCTGGGCTTTCACGCCCTGCCGCGCTCCCGAAGCCAAGGCCGCCTCGCTGGCGGCGGTACTGATCAGCAACAAGCCAACCAGTGCGGCATAACGATGTAGGGTCCAGCTGTCCATTGCGTCGTCCACTCGTACCAACGCGAGTGAGAGAGCAGCAACCGTGCCAAGCTGAATTTTCCTTTAAAAACAGAAGGTTGAATTCTGCAAGAGGCGTTACAGGTGTATCCCTGTCACAGCATTGCGGATATCCCGGCTGGCGTATGGTGCCCCGCGGAAAACCGCAAAAGCCACGTCTGATGCGGCTTTCACGCCGCTGTATCAGCCCTGTTACAGACAGTTGTTACACCTGCTACAAGCCACGCGACGCGCACAGCAAAAAGGCCGGCAATGCCGGCCTTCTGCATGATCACAAGCGGCAATCGCCGCGCTATTCCGGGTGACGTCCGCCTGCACCTGCTCCCATCGCCGGTGTGCCAGCCGCATCGTAGACCTGCTGGTCAAGCAGTCCGGTCTCCTTGGCCACGATCACCGGCACCACCATCTGCCCGGTGACATTGGTCATGGTGCGCATCATGTCGAGGATGCGGTCAATGGCGTACAGGTAACCGATTGCCTCCAGCGGCAGGTTGGCTGCGCTCAGCACCACCGTGGCCATCACCACCGCCGTACCCGGCACACCCGCCGTGCCGAAGCTGCCCAGTACCGAGGCGATCAGCACAATCACATACTGCTCCGGCGTCAACGGCACACCGGTGTACTGCGCGATGAACACCGCACACAGCGCCGGGTAGATCGCGCCGCAGCCGTCCATCTTGATGCTGGCGCCCAACGGCACCGCGAACGAGGCGTAGTCCTTGTTGACACCGAGGTTGTCGCTGATCGAACGCATCGCCACCGGCATCGCCGCAAAACTCGACGAGGCCACGAACGCCACCTGCATGCCCGGCGCCGCACCACGGAAGAATTTCCACGGGTTCAGGCCATGGGCCAGCAACAAGCCGCTGTAGACGATGACGATGTGCAGCGCACAGGCCACGTACAGCGCCAGCACGAAGTTACCCAACGGCAACAGCTTCTCGAAACCATAGCTGCCGACCAGGCCGGCGATCAGGCCGAAGGTACCCAGCGGGGTCATCTCCAGCACGAAGCGGGTCACCTGGATCATGATCTCGCTCATCTGCCCAACCAGCTTGCGCGCTTCGTTGACCTTCTCGCCCAGCTTGACCATCGCAAAGCCAAGCAGGCCTGCAAAGAAGATCACCGGCAGGATCGAGCCGCGTCCGGCCGCCAGCACCTGCTCACCGGCCGCATTGGCCTTGGTGCCGATACCGGCCAGCGCATAGAACACATTGGACGGCACCACATCCATCAATACCTTGGCGATGGAAGGCACATCGCGCGGCGTGTAGGTCGAGTCCACTGCCAACTTCAGGCCACCGGTACCGGGTTGCATCACCGTACCCACCAGCAGGCCGATACCCACCGCAAACGCGGCGGTGATGACGAACCACAGGAAAGTGCGGCCACTGAGCGCGGCCACCGACTTCTGCCCATGCAGCGAGCCGATGGCGTTGATCACCGCGAAGAACACCAGCGGCACCGCGATCATCTTGATCAGGGTGACGTAGAGCTCGCCCAGCGGGCCAAAGAAGGTCTCAGCCGCCGGTCCCAGCGCCCAGCCGGCCAGCGCGCCCAGCACGAAGCCGCCGACCACCCGCTGCCAGAAGGGGATCCGCAGCCAGGCAGAAACCACATTCATATCGTCAATCCGGAGAACAAATCGAAGGTTCCCACGATAGCGCAAGGCCCCAGCCAGCACGATGCCCACACAGAAAAGCTGCGTGTCATATGCATGCCTTCCACGCTTGACCATAATGGCGGCCTGCCTTCATCCAGCGGTAACAACCACGATGCACAAAGCCAGTTTCCTGTCCGCCGCCCTGTCCACCCTGTTGCTGGGCGCCTGTGCCAGCACCGGCACCCAGTCCGGCCCGGCCAACGCGGTCAGCGTTGACGTCCCCCAGATCACCCGTCCGGACGGTGAAACCCCGCAGTGGTGGTACCGCGATGGTGCCGCCCGTGCCGCCGGCAATGGCGCCATGGCCGGCAAGGCCAAGAACGTCATCCTGTTCCTGGGCGATGGCATGAGCCTGACCACGGTGGCCGCCGCGCGCATCCTGGAAGGCCAGCGCAAGGGTCAGCCGGGTGAAGAGAACCTGCTGTCCTGGGAGCGCTTCCCGGCCACCGCATTCAGCAAGACCTATAACACCGACTCGCAGACCCCCGATTCGGCCGGCACCATGACTGCGATCACCACCGGCGTGAAGAGCCACATGGGCGCGATCGGCGTCAGCGCCGGCAGCCGCAACAACTGTGCCGACAGCCTGCCCAAGGGCCTGCTGACCTGGCTGCAGCTGGCCGACAGCGCCGGCATGGCCACCGGCATCGTCTCCACCGCGCGCCTGACCCACGCCACCCCGGCGGCGACCTATGCGCATTCGCCCGAGCGCAACTGGGAGAACGACACCGACCTGCCGGAAGCCGCCAAGGCCGCTGGCTGCGTGGACATCGCCCAGCAGCTGATCTCCACCGCGCGCTACGGCCAGGGCCCGCTGGTTGCACTGGGCGGCGGCCGCGGCCAGTTCACCACCATCAACGAGCAGGACCCCGAGTACGCCGACAAGGTTGGCCTGCGCCTGGACGGCCGCAACCTGGTCGCCGAATGGCAGGCCAAGCATCCGCAGGGCGCCTATGTGTGGAACGCCGACCAGCTCAAGGCTGCCACCAACGCGCCGGCCCTGCTCGGCCTGTTCGAGCCGGACCACATGCAGTACGAGCAGGACCGCCCCAAGGACCGCGCCGGTGAACCCTCGCTGGCCGAACTGACCCGCGCCGCCATCGCCAACCTGTCCAAGCACCAGGAAGGTTTCGTGCTGATGGTCGAAGGCGCCCGCATCGACCACGCCAACCACAGCGGCAACGCAGCGCGAGCACTGGGCGACACCATCGCCATGTCGGATGCGGTCAAGGCTGCGGTTGATGCCACTTCGGCCGAGGACACCTTGATCATCGTCACCGCCGACCACTCGCATACGCTGAACTTCGTCGGTTATCCGGCACGCGGCAACGCCATCCTCGGCAAGGTCAAGGACAAGGGCGGCGAAGACGGCATGGGCGCACTGGATCTGGCCCGCGACGGCATGGGCATGCCCTACACCACCCTGAGCTACGCCAATGGCCCGGGCTACACCGGCGCCAGCAACCAGCAGCCGGCCGGCCCCAAGCGCTTCCCGCATTCGCCGAGCAGCTTCGAGACCGCCAACGGCCGTCCCGACCTGACCCATGTCGACACCGAGCACCCGGACTACATGCAGGAAGCGCTGGTGCCGTCCAAGAGCGAATCGCACGGCGGCGAAGACGTCGGCATCTGGGCACGTGGCCCGGGCAGCAAGGCAGTCCGCGGCACGATGGAACAGAACACCATCTACCACCTGATCGTGCAGTCCACCCCGCGCCTGCGTGAGCGCCTGTGTGCCCTGGGTACCTGCGACGCGCATGGCGTACCGGTCGAGCTGCCGCAGCCGGCCAAGTTCGAGCGCAAGCCGCAGTGACCCGTCCCCGGCACGCTGCCGGCTGGCCAGTGGCAGCATTGCTGTCACTGGCCACGGTGCCAGCAATCGCGTTGGCCGATGAGGCCTGCTACCGGATGGACACCGATGCGTTCAAGATCCTGGAAGGCTGCAAGCGGACCGGCGATGGCAGGCTGATCGTCGCCGAAACGGCACTGGCGCAGCTTGAATACGATGCCGATGGGCTGACCGCGATCATCGCCGGCAAGCAGCATTACTACCTGCGTCGCGACGGCCACAATCTGCCGGTGATCACCTACGACAACGGCCCGGATTACTTCGAGGAAGGCCTGACCCGGGCCTTGGTCGATGGCCGGATCGGCTACTACGACCGCCAACTGCAGCCTGCTTTCGCCGCCCGTTTCGATTGGGGCTGGCCATTCAAGGACGGCATTGCCGAAGTCTGCCAGGGCTGCGCGCCAGGCAAACCCGACCCAGGCGGCCACACCGCCATTGAAGGCGGCAAGCATTACCGCATCGACCGCCAGGGCAATATCCTGCCCTGAGCTGGGTTTGCAGGACCTTGTGGTAGCGGCGTCAGCCGCGAAGCCAACGCCATTGAACTACCAGCCCCCCCGCAAACTGACAGACCATCTGCTTCGCCGCTGACGCCGCTCCTGCAAAACCCGGTGGCGCTGCAACGTAGTGCCGAGCCATGCTCGGCAGGGGCTCCACCGGTAGTCCCGCAGCGAAGCATGGCTCCGCTCTACCATGGCCGCCAGCACCATCCACCACCCGTCTTGACACACCACGGCCCCAGCTCGGGCTCGTGTGATTTGTGGGTGTTGTGGGAGCGGCGTCAGCCGCGAAGCCGGCACCATTGAAACTGCCAGCCACTCCACAACCTGACAGAGCGTCTGCTTCGCGGCTGACGCCACTCCTGCAAAACCCCGGTGCTTCAACAATTGCAGCCATCGCCGCCGCCGCCGATACTCGGCGCGGCCATGAACCCGCTTTCCCCTTCCCTGCTGCAGGCCGCAACCGACATCCCGGTGATGGTCGGTTTCAGCGGCGGCCTGGATTCCACCGTGCTGCTGCACCTGCTAGCCAACGCCCCTGGACGCCAGCCCGGCAGCCTGCGCGCACTGCATGTGCACCACGGCCTGCAGACGCTTGCCGATGACTGGCAACAGCATTGCAGCAAGCTCTGCGCGCAGTGGAACATCCCGCTGCAGGTGGTGCAGGTCCAGGTTCCGCGCGACGCTGGCCAAGGCCTGGAAGCGGCCGCCCGTGATGCCCGCCATGCCGCCTTCAAGACACATCTGCTTGAAAACGAATGGCTGGCCCTGGCCCACCATCAGGACGATCAGGCAGAAACTTTCCTGTTGCGCGCACTGCGCGGCGCCGGTGTCGACGGTCTTGCCGCGATGCAGGCACAACGCAGCTTCGGGGCCAGCACCTTGTGGCGCCCACTACTGCAGGTAGCGCGCAGCACGCTGGAGGCCTACGCCCGCCAGCACGCGCTGCAGTGGATCGAGGATCCCAGCAACAGCAGTGCGGATTTCGACCGCAATTTCCTGCGCCTGCAGGTGCTGCCATTGCTGCGCCAGCGTTGGCCCCATGCAGACGCAGCGATGGCACGCAGCGCCGCACTCGCGGCACAGGCAGCGGCGCTGTTGCATGAGGACGATGCGAGCTTGCTACTGCATTGCCTGGGTGCTGAGAACGCGCTGCTGCTGAGCGAGCTCAAGCAGCTCGCAGCTCCGCAACAATCCCGCGTACTGCGCCTGTGGGCGAAGCAACAAGGGCTGCCAGCACTTCCGGCCAAGGGCGTGCAGGCAATCCAGCAACAGCTGCTGTCCGCTGGCCATGACCAGCAGGCCGAGTTCCGCTGGCAGCAGGTCCGCATCGTGCGCTGGCGGGACCAGCTGCATGCAGCGCCCTTGATCAAGGCTTGGCCCGAGGGCTGGACGCGCGAATGGGACGGCGCTGAACCAGTGGATCTACCCGACGGCGGCAAATTGCTGCTGCAAGGCGCGGGCGCCTTCGATGAACCGCTGCAACTGCGCCAGCGTCGCGGTGGCGAGCGCATCCAACTGCCAGGGCGCGACCACAGCCACCAACTCAAGCATTGCCTGCAGCAGGCTGACGTGCCGCCATGGTTACGCGCGCAACTTCCCCTGATCTGCGCTGGCGACAGCGTGCTGGCGGCTGCGGACCGGGTGATTTCGGCGCCCCTGCAGGCATGGCTGCAGGCTCACGACGCGTCACTGCAATGGCAGCCGCCAGGCCCGGTGAATTGACCCTTTCCCGCTGGCCGCTCACACTTGCACCATGGCAAAGAAGTCCCCCAATGAAGCCTCACCGGTGGCCCACTTCGAGCAATCGCTCGAAGAGCTGGAGCAATTGGTAGAGAAGATGGAAGCCGGCGACCTGAGTCTGGAACAGTCGCTGACCGCATACGAGCGTGGCGTAGGCCTCTACCGCCAGTGCCAGCAGGCGCTGGAACAGGCGGAACTGCGCGTGCGCCTGGTTTCCGATCCGGCCCAGCCGGAAAAATCCGAACCCTTTGAAAGCAGCGGCAATGAAGACTGACGCCCTGCTCACGCGCTGGCTGCAACGTACCGAAGAACAGCTGCAAGACGCCCTTCCCGACCCGGAACTTGCCCCGCAGGGCCTGCATCAGGCCATGCGCTATGCCGCGCTGGGCGGCGGCAAGCGCATGCGCCCCATGCTGGTCTACGCCACCGGCCATCTGTTCGGTGCCGATGAGGCACGTCTGGATGCAGCCGCCGTAGCGGTCGAGTTCATCCACGCGTATTCGCTGGTGCATGACGACCTGCCCGCGATGGACGACGACGACCTGCGCCGCGGCCGACCCACCACCCATATCGCCTTTGACGAGGCCACTGCGATTCTTGCTGGTGACGCCCTGCAGACCCGTGCCTTTGAGATCCTGGCAGGTGCGTGGATGCCGCCGGCATTGGCGTTGAACTGCATACAGACCCTGGCCAGCGCCTCCGGCGCCGCCGGCATGTGCGGCGGCCAGGCACTGGACATCGATGCCACCGGCCAGCAGCAGGCACTGGCCGACCTCAAGCAGATGCATGCCATGAAGACCGGCGCCCTGATCCGCGCCGCGGTACGCATGGGTGCGCTGTGTGGTGAGGCCAGCGACGCCCAGCTTGCGCAGCTGGACAGTTTCGCCGACACCTTGGGCCTGGCTTTCCAGGTCCGTGACGACATCCTCGATGTCGAAGCCAGCTCGGAGCAACTGGGCAAGACTGCCGGCAAGGACCAGGCGCAGGACAAGTCGACCTTCCCCTCCTTGCTGGGCATGGACGGCGCAAAGGCCACGTTGTCGGAACTGGCTGCCGCGATGCAGGCGGCACTGGTTCCATTCGGCCAGCGCGCGGCAGCATTGGCTGCATTGGCCGAACTGACGGTGCGCCGCACGCACTGACCGCGCTTCTACAGGCCCCGGGGAGCGCTGTAAGCCACGGGGCTGACATCCCGGCTTTCCCCGTCCGGCCTGCGGGCATGGCCTTTTGCCGTGCACCAGGCCGCACCCCAGAGGTGCGCAAGCCGACCTTGCCGCTCCCTTGGCCCCGGCAAAGGGAGCGGCAAAACCGCCGCGCTTGGCATAAACAAAAAGCCCGGGATTCCCCGGGCTTTTTGTCAGACAAACATCGCGCTGATTACTTGATCAGCCGGATCGTCATCGGATAGCGGTAGGTCTCGCCCTTGTTGGCCGCCAGGCCAGCAAGGATCGCGAACACCAGACCACCGATCCATGCAGCCAGATAGGTCAGGAAGCCGATCACCACGACCATCAGGATGCCGCTGATGAAGTAGGCACCCAGCAGCGTGAGCTGGAAGTTCAGCGCTTCCTTGGAGTTGGCGTTCAAGAAGGCCTTTTCCGGCTTGTCCTTGTTCACCAGCCACACGATCAACGGCACGATGAAGCTGAAAAAGATGCCCGACAGGTGCACCAGCATTGCAATGCTGTTGTCATCGGAAGCGCCTGCGCTGGTCGGCGCCGGCGGCGGAGTGTTCTGGTAGTCGCTCATTGTTTCCCCAAGATCCTTGTAAAGGGCTTATCCATAAAGGTAGACAGCTATAGGAAGTCTATTAACTTCCACATAAGAATAGTCCGCTGTTTAGTAAGACTGCGTCAATCATTACCTGCCACAGTCATCTTCCCGACAAGGATCGAACCGGTGGCGACATGCGAACGCTTGTCCACGTCGTTACCTACTGCTTCGATACCGGCAAACATCTGCTTGAGGTTGCCAGCGATGGTGATGCCGTCTACCGGGTAGGCGATCTGCCCGTTCTCCACCCAGAAACCGCCAGCACCCCGTGAGTAATCTCCGGTGATCCCGTTCACGCCCTGCCCCATCAGTTCGGTGACCAGCAAACCCGTGCCCATACCCGACAGCATGGAGGCCCGATCACCCGCATTGGCCTTCACTTTCAGGTTGTGGACGCCACCGGCATTGGCCGTGGTCTGCAAACCGAGCTTGCGCGCCGAGTAACTGCCCAGGATGTAACGCTGCAGTACACCGTCGGTGATCAAGGCCGAGTTGCGGGTTGCAACCCCTTCGCCGTCGTAGGAGCTGGAGCGCAGGCTGCGACGCAACAGCGGCAGCTCGTCGATGGCAAACCAGTCCGGGAACAGCTGGGTGTCCACACTGTCGAGCAGGAAGCTGGCACGGCGATACAGGGCGCCACCGGACACCGCGCTGAGCAGGTGGCCGATCAAGGAGCGCGCCATTTCCGCGGCGAACAGCACCTGCACCTCGCCGGTCGGCAACGAGCGCGGTTGCAGGCGGGCGACCGTGCGCTCGGCCGCGCGCAGGCCCACCGCTGCCGGGTCGTCCAGGTCTTCGCGGGCGATGGCACTGGTGTACCAGCCATCACGCTGCATGCCATCGCCTTGCCCGGCGATCAGCGCGCAACCGATGGAATGGTGGCTGCTGCGATCACGGCCGATGAAGCCATGCGAGTTGGCATATACCGACACGCTCTGCGCCGTGGAGGCCGACGCGCCGTCGGAATTGCTGATGCGGCTGTCGCTGTCACGGCCAGCCGATTCACAGGCCAGCGCCAGGTCCACTGCCTGCTCGGCGGTGAGCGCCCACGGATGCCAACCGTCCAGATCGGGGAACTCGGTGGCCATCAGCGCCGGGTCCGCCAACCCGGAGGCCGGGTCGTCCTCGGTATGGCGAGCAATCGCACAGGCCTGGGCCACGGTGGCCTCCAGGCTGGCTTCCTGCAGGTCGGCGGTGCTGGCACTGCCCTTGCGCTGGCCGAAGTACACGGTCACCGCGATGCCGCGGTCGTGCGTCGCCTCCACCGTTTCCACCTCACCCAGGCGCACGTTCACATCCAGTCCACGGTCTTCGCTGCAGCTGACTTCCGCCTGGCTGGCGCCCATGGCACGGGCCCGCTCCAACAGCTGCTGGGAGATGCCGGCCAGGCGCTCCAGGCGCTGCAGGCTGTCGTCGGCGGCAGGGTTATCGGTGCTAATGACGTTCAATGCTTTATCCTTGGTGGCCGAATCCCTTCACATCTGCCCGGTTTTGCAGGACCGGCGGCGTGGCGTGGATTCTTCGTGAAGCCCGGCGAGCGCCTGGCTTTCCTGTCATGAAGTTTAGTAGGTAGCAGTGCGATGCGTGGACGCGATCAAGAAACCGGTGAATATTTGGGCGAAAGCCGTAGCCAGAACCGGCGCGAAGCGCTGGAAGTACTGGCCCTGGGCGAAACCCTGGTGGCGCTGACCCCGGCCCAGCTGGCGCGCCTGCCGATCCCGGAAGGCCTGCTGGAACACATCGCGTACTCCAAGCGCATTACCTCGCACGGCGCGCGCAAGCGCCAGCTGGCCTTCCTGGCCAAGCAGATGCGCCGCGAGGAAGACGAGACGCTGGACGCGATCCGCAACGCACTGGACGCCAACAGCGAAACCTCGCGCCGCGAAGTGGCGATCATGCACCGCATGGAGCGCTGGCGTGAGCGGCTGCTGGCCGAGGGTGATGTCGCCCTGGGCGAGCTGCTGGACGAGCATCCGGAGGCCGACCGTCAGGCCTTGCGTACCCTGGTACGCAACGCCTTGGCCGAAAAGGCCAAGAACAAGCCGCCGCGCGCCTACCGCGAGATCTACCAGGTATTGCGCGAGCTGATGCTGGTGCCGGTGTTGAGCGCGGCAGCGGAAGTTGCTGGCGATGATGACGATGCTGATGATGATGTGGATGGCGACGACGAGCAGGATTGAGTTGGATTGAGGGGCGTTGCTGCTGGTTTGGTTCTGCAGCGAAAAGCTCCCCTCATCCGCCCCGTTGGGGCACCTTCTCCTGCAAGCGGGAGAAGGGATCGCAGATCTGCAGTTCGAGCTGACTCCACCAAATTCCAAATGCCAGCCTTCCCTTCTCCCGTTTACGGGAGAAGGTGCCCGAAGGGCGGATGAGGGGGGCTCTTCAGCCTCAACCTCAAGCCTGCGTGCCACCCACCGTCAGCCCATCAATCAGCAAGGACGGCTGGCCGACACCGACCGGCACACTCTGCCCGTCCTTGCCGCAGATACCCACACCTTCATCCAGTGCCAGATCGTTGCCGATCATGCGCACCTTCTGCATGGTTTCCGGGCCGTTGCCGATCAGCGTTGCGCCCTTCACCGGCGCGGTAATCCTGCCGTCTTCGATCAGGTAGGCCTCGGTCGCCGAGAACACGTACTTGCCGCTGGTGATGTCGACCTGGCCACCGCCGAAGTTGACCGCGTACAAACCCTTCTTCACCGAACGGATCATCTCCTCCGGGTCATGGTTGCCTGCGCGCATGTAGGTGTTGGTCATGCGCGGCATGGTCATGTGCGCGAACGATTCGCGGCGGCCGTTGCCGGTTGGCGCAACACCCATCAAACGCGCGTTGAGCGTGTCCTGCATGTAGCCAACCAGGATGCCGTCCTCGATCAGCGTGGTGCACTGGGTCGGCGTGCCTTCGTCATCAATGTTCAAGGAACCACGGCGGCCATCAAGGGTGCCGTCATCGACAATCGTGACGCCCGGCGAAGCCACGCGCTCGCCGATGCGGCCGGCATAGACGCTGGTGCCCTTGCGGTTGAAATCACCTTCCAGGCCGTGGCCGACCGCTTCGTGCAGCAGCACGCCGGGCCAGCCCGGGCCCAGCACCACCGGCATCACTCCGGCAGGCGCCGGAATGGCTTCCAGATTCACCAGTGCCTGGCGCAGCGCTTCGCGCGCGAAGGCTTCCGGGCGCTCACCGGCAAACAGTTCTTCATAGCTGTAGCGACCACCGCCACCGGCATAGCCGGACTCGCGGCGACCGTTCTGTTCGACGATGACCTGTACGTTCAAACGCACCAGCGGGCGCACGTCAGCGGCCAGCACGCCGTCGCTGCGCGCGATCAGCACCGTATCGACGCCGCCGGACAGGCTCACCATCACCTGCTGCACGCGCGTATCGGCAGCACGCAGGAAGCGATCCAGGCGCTTGAGCACCTCCACCTTGGCCTCGTTGCCGATGCTGTCCACCGGGTCCAGCGCCGGGTACAGCGCGCGTGCGCTGCCCCGCACCAGCGAGCGCACGTTCTGCGCGCCGCCCTCGCGGGAGATGGCGCGCGCCGACTGCGCCGCCGCCAGCAAGGCGCTCGGCTGGATATCGTCCGAGTAGGCAAAGCCGGTCTTTTCGCCCGCAATGGCACGCACGCCGACACCCTGCTCGATCGAATGCGCGCCATCCTTGACGATGCCGTCCTCCACGCTCCAGCTCTCGCGGCGCGAATGCTGGAAGTACAGATCGCCGAAATCGATACCCGGCCCAAGCAAGGTGCCAAAGGTGCGTTCCAGGCGATTGGCGTCCAGCCCGGCGGGCAGCAGCAGGCGGGTTTCGGCGAGCGAGAGAGCGTTTTCGGTCATGACATTCCAGATGGGGGCAGGCGCGCCATCATGCAAGCCTGCGCAGATTCAGGGGGTGCCCGCCGCCGCGGGGGTCACCGCGGGCGGCGGCAGACGGGCGGCATCACGGTCCAGCACTTCGACCTTGGGGTCTTTCCACGGCCCGGTCACCTTGTAGGTCTTGGAGCCAATCTCGCCCAGCGGCTTGCCCAGCACGGCATTGGCGGCCGCGCCTACGGCAGCACCCACCGGGCCACCGGCTACTGCGCCGACCACGGTGAGCAGGTTGCCCGAGCGTGGATTCACGTCGATGGTCTGGTTGAACTGCTGGGCGACCAGGTCAGCCTGGCCGCGGATGGTGATCTCCGCCGCCGGTGCCTCGATGGCGATCTTCTCGGTACTGGCCTGGCCGTTGCCGAAGCGCATCGCACCTTCCACGTGGTTGAAGGCCAGGCCCTTTGAAAACAGATCGCGGAAATCGAACAGCAGGCGCCGTGGCAGCTGCGCCACGCTGAGCAGACCCAGCACCCGCCCCGCACCCGGTTCCACTTCCAGCAATTGGCCGTTGCGCAGGTTCATGTCCATGCCGCCCTGCAGGCTGGCGAGGTTGAAGGCCGCCGGCCCCCCTTGCCAGCCGGCCTGCAGATTGACCTTGCCCTGCCCTCCACGCAGCTGCCCGGCATAGCCAAGCCGCTGCAGCAGGTCGCCCAAGTCCTCGCTCTGCACGGCGGCAGTGGCCTGGGTACGCGCCTGTGCCCCCATGCCACGCCATTCCCCGTGCGCATCGATCACCTGCTTGGGCGCGCGGATCGCCAGCTCCTGCACCTGCAGGCCATCACTGGTCGGGCGCGTGCGCAGTCGGGTCTGGCCAAGCTTGACCGTGGCGAACTGCAGATCGTCGATATCCAGCGCCAATGGCGGGATGTTGGCCGGATTGATGGCCGCTGCCGGGGTGTCGCTGGATTCTGCCGTGGCCGCCTTGGCGGCCTGCCAGTACACACGCGCCAGTTGTCCGCTGACCGTGCCGCCATCGGCGGTGGGGACGCGCAGGTTGCCCGCCAGCGCGGGGCCATCAAGCTGCACGGCAACGGCGTCAGCACCGGGCCGCAACTGCAGCCGGGTCTGCGCGAAGCGCCCGCCCACCAGCAACAGCTGGTCAGCCAATACGTCGACCTGCTTGAGCGCCACACCGCCGTCGCTGCCATCGCTATCGCCACCGCGTGCCAGGGTGATCCACTCCAGCGCATCCAATGAAGGAGTGCGGCCATTGACCACCAGCCCCTCGGCCGGCGGCTCGTGATCGACAGCATCGCTTCCCATGGTGACCTGCACGCCGGTCTTGCCGTTCTGACTGCGCGCGGCCAAGGCCATCAGCTTGCCGAAGGAGACATCAATGCGCCCCGCGCCCATCGGCAAGGCGGCCTGCACGGTCGTCGCCAAGGCATCGGCAGCCGGCTTGTTCAACGGTGCCGGCAACTGCAGGCGGGTGCCCTGCAGATCCGAGCGCAGGGTCAGCAGGGTTGGCGGGCCCGTACGCGCGCCAACCTGCTCCTTGGGCAGGCTGACCCCCACCGTCCATGCCGAGGTGCCATGCACATAGGGCTTGAGCCAGGCCAGCTCCGGCGCGCGATCCAACAGCTTCCCGGCGTCCAGGTCCGCACTGAGCTCGGCCTCGAAGGCATGCGAGGGGTCCTTGACCGGCTTGCCGGCGCGCAGCGCCAGCACCCCGTCACGCTCCTGATGGCGTACCTGCAGGGCCGGCGCATCGAAACCATCGCTGCTGTACTGGGCCTTGCCGCGCACACCCTCGAACTGCAGGTCCCAGCGTTTGTCCGCCATGCGCACGCCACGCAGATCGATATCGCCGCGCAGATGCCCACCACCATCGTGGCGCAAGGGCAGCAACAGGTCGAAATTGACGGCAGCGGGGCCGGCGACGCTCAGGTTGTCCAAGGTGTCGCCATAACTGGCCTGCAACGGACTCTGCCGCAACATCGCCAGCAAGCGCCCACTTTCATCGACAGTACTGGCCTGCACCAGCAGCCGGGAATCGGCAAAACTGGCGATACCCGCGCGTAGCTGATCCACCTTGACCCCGGCCAGCGCACCACGCCCGCTCAGTTCAAATCCGCCGCCAATGAAATTGATATCGGCGTTGACGTGCTGCATCAGCGGCCAATCCTGCTGGAAGCGGATGGACCCGTCATCGATATGCCCACCGGCCTCGAACCGGCCGTTGTTGCCGGTGAACGGCCAGTCGTCCAGATCGCCTACCGCCAAGCCGGTGCCACCACGCAGGGTGCCATCGACCAAGGCCGCATCCAGCCAGTTCACCGCCGCCTCGCTCATGTTCGAGCGCACCCAGAACTGCTTGGCGGCAGTCATCGGCACATCATCGATCTTGGCCGCCAGGCCTATCCACGGCCGCGTGCCATCGCCCTGGAACCACAGCCCACCACGCACATCGGCAGCATAGTTCCTGCCCTGCACCCGCAACGCCGGCGTCCCGACCTGCCAACCGGCACCTTCGCGCCACCCCACCAGGTCGCCGGAAAGCTGCAGCTCATGCAGCACGCCGAATCCGGTCGGCCAGTCAAAGCGCACCACGTGATCCGGCTTCAGTGCCAGTGAAAATGCCTGCGCATCGCCTTCAAAATGCCCACGCAAACCGCTCAGGCCGGGGCTGCCACCGACCGCAGCGAAGCTGGCATCGAGCAACTCGCCACTGGCCCGCAGCGGACCATCGGCCGTGCCCAGCAGGTTGATATCCGCAAACCGCAGCGACGGTTTGGAACGATGCAGCCAACGCCGCAAGCTGGGCTCCAGACGGTCGCTGAGCGCCAGCACCTGCAGCAACGGACCGGCATCAAGCTGCTTGCCCTGGACCGCGAAATGCCGGCCGCCGGCGAGCAACAGACCATCCAGCGCCTGAGTGTTGCCGTCGGCAGCGATCCGCAGCGTGGGGGCATCCAGCCGCCAGCCACCCTCGATCAGCTTCCAGCGCGCGCGCAAGCGCAGCTTGCTGAAAGCCACGGTCGGCGCGGCACCAGCGCCCGGCAACGGTGCACCTGCCAATTGCACATCGTCCAGTTCACCCGCGGCGGTGACCGCCACCACGCGTTTGTCCTGCAAGCGTACCCAGCTCTGCAGTTCACCCTTGCCCTGGCGCAACTGCACGCCCGCAAATTTCAGCAGCGAGGACCAGGCACCCAGTTCGGCTGGATCGGCCGAGAACCAGGCCTGACCATCGCCACGTTGACGCTGGAAATCCAATACCGCGGTAACCGGCGCGGCGCGGGTGTCGATCCAGCCCTTGGCACCTACCCGCAGACGCTCACCGTCCACGCGCAGGCGCAGGTCGATGCGAGGAATACGCGTTTGCAGGCCGATGGACGGCGCCTGCACCTGCAGTTGACCGCCAATCACCTGCAGCTCACCCAGCCTGCGCAGGGCGTCCAATGGATCGCCGCCGGCCCTGGACTCGGGCAGACCACGCACCGACCAACGGCCGTCATCGGCCCGTTGCAGGGTCAACGCCAGTTCGCGCAGGCGCAACTCGGTCAGCGGCGCGCCAGGCAGCAGACCCGAATACACCGCCACCAGTACTTCAGCCTGGCCAATGCGTACGCCTTCGCCCTGCCCCACCCGCAAGCCATCGAGCTGCAGGATCGGGCCACGCCGGGTCCAGCGGGTGTCCAGCTTATCGAAGGCTACCGGTTGCCCGGCGCGTTCGCTCAACCAGGCGGCCACCTTGTCCGGGTGTGCCTCCACCATCGGCAGCAACTGGCTGACCGTGCCTACCAGTAAAGCCACGCACACCAGCGCGATCGCCAATGCCATCAAGGCGTAGCGACGGAAGCGGCGTAGGCGGTGGCGCAACAGCGTGGTCATCAGCTCACTTCGTGCTTCCGTGCGGCGAAGTGAGCGCGCTCAGAGCAGCACGACATCGAACTGCTCCTGCAGGTATTGATCATCGGCCTGGAAGCGGATGCTCTTGCCGAGGAATTCCTCCAGCTCGGCCACCGCCGCCGACTCCTCATCGGTGATACGCGCGACCACCTTGCTGGAGGCGATCACCAGCAGGCGCGCAGCCTCAAACTGGCGTACGGCACGGGTGATCTCGCGGAAGATCTCGTAGGTCACGGTCTCGGCGGTCTTGATGCTGCCGCGGCCACTGCACTGCGGGCAGGTTTCCGACAGCTGCCGCTCCAGGCTCTCGACCGTGCGCTTGCGGGTCATTTCGACCAGCCCCAGCGGCGAGAAGTCATACACCGTGGTCTTGGCGTGGTCGCGGGCCAGCGCCTTCTCCAGCGTGCGCAGCACCTGGCGGCGATGCTCGGCGTCATCCATGTCGATGAAGTCGATGATGATGATGCCGCCCAGGTTGCGCAGCCGCAGCTGGCGGGCGACCGTCTGCGCCGCTTCCAGGTTGGTGCGGAACACAGTCTCTTCCAGGTTGCGCTGGCCAACGAAAGAACCGGTATTGACGTCGATGGTGGTCATCGCCTCGGTCTGGTCGATGACCAGATAGCCACCGGACTTGAGCGGCACCTGCTTGTTCAAGGCGCGGACGATCTCGTCCTCGACCCCGAACATGTCGAAGATCGGGCGGTCACCGGTATACAGCTCCAGCTTCTCGCCCAGCACCGGCATGTACTTGGCCACGAAAGCCTGCAACTGGCCGAAGGTTTCCTTGGAGTCGACCTTGACCTTGTCCACGTCCTTGCGGATGAGGTCGCGCACCGAGCGCAACGGCAGGCTCAGGTCCTCGTAAATGATGCTGCACGGTGGTGCCTCGCGACCGCGCCGCTCCACCACCGCCCAGACCCGCGACAGGTAGGAGATGTCTTCGGCCAGGGCCTCGGCCGGCTGGCCCTCGGCGTTGGTGCGCACGATGTAACCGTAGCCGCCGTGCTGGGCCGAGATCTCGGTGACCAGTGACTTCAGGCGGGCGCGCTCGCCCTCGTCCTCGATGCGGGCCGAAACCCCGACCATCTTGGACTGCGGCAGCAGCACCAGGTAACGCGAGGGAATGCTGATCTGCGTGGTCAGGCGAGCACCCTTGGTGCTGATCGGGTCCTTGACCACCTGCACCACCACGTCCTGGCCATCGCGCAGCAGCTCCACGATCGGCACAGAGGAGGGCAACGGCAGGCTGGGCGCGGTTTCGTCGGTATCGGCCGCGACCGGCGCCGGCCGCACCACATCATTGGCGTGCAGGAACGCAGCGCGGTCCAGGCCCACCTCGACGAAGGCCGCCTGCATGCCCGGCATCACCCGCTGCACCTTGCCCTTGTAGATGTTGCCGACCACGCCCCGGCGCCAACCGCGCTCGATATGCAGTTCCTGCAACATGCCGTTCTCGATCACCGCCACGCGGGTTTCGCGCGGGGTGACGTTGACCAGAATTTCTTCAGACACGTCCTTCATTCCCCCTTGTCCATGGAATCTTCGTCCGCGCCCGCGGCAAATGCCGCCAGCAGCGCGGCGGTCTGTTGCAATGGCAACCCCATCACCCCGGAGTAGCTGCCGGCCAGATGGCTGATGAAACGCTCCGCCCCGCCCTGGATGGCGTAGCCGCCGGCCTTGCCCATCGGCTCGCCAGTGGCGACATAGGCCTGGATCTGCGCCGCGCTCATCGGCGCGAAGGTCACTTCCGAGACCACCGTGTCCAATGCATGTCGCCCGGCCGCAGCCAAGGCCACCACGGTGATCACCCGGTGCGTGCGCCCGGCCAGCGAGGCCAACATGGCCGCCGCGTCGTCGGCATCGGCCGGCTTGCCATAGACCCGGTCATCCAGCACCACCTCGGTATCGGAGCCCAGTACCACGGCTTGCGGATCATCGGCGACCAGCGCCAGCCCGGCCCGGGCCTTGTCCAGCGCAACCCGGCGCACATAGGCCTCGGCCGCCTCACCCGGCGCACGCTGCTCCGGCACCTCCAGGTCGAGGGCGCGGAAAGGCACATCAAGGCGGGACAGCAGTTCGTTGCGACGGGGCGAGCGGGAGGCGAGATAAAGCATCGTGAAAGCATAACCCGCGCCAGCAACCTGAATGATGAGCATTGCTGGCAAAGTGACGGCGACCCCATCATGGCTCACCACCCGTTCATCGCCCTGTGTTCATTTTCACGATCCAGCCAAGGAGGATCACCATGCGCCGTACCGCCCTCGCCCCACTGCTGCTGTCCCTGTCACTCGCTCTTGGAGTCTCGATGACCGCCCATGCCCAAACCGTCCCGGCCGTGGTTGCCAGCGACGCGACCTTGTTGAACGTCTCCGCCCAGGCCGAAGCCCGCCGGGTGCCGGATGTGGCCACCCTGTCCGCCGGCGTGGTCACCCAGGCGGTCGATGGCAACACCGCCATGCGCGACAATGCCGTGCAGATGGACAAGGTGATGGCGGCGATCAAGGCCGCTGGCATTGCCGAGCGCGACATCCAGACCAGCGGCATCAACCTCAGCCCGCAGTACCGCTACGCCGAGAACGAAGCGCCGAAGATCACCGGCTACCAGGCCAACAACACGGTCAGCCTGAAGGTGCGCGACATCAGCAAGCTGGGCAAGGTGCTGGACAGCCTGGCCGCGCAGGGGGCCAACCAGATCAATGGCCCCAGCTTCGAGATCGACCAGCCCGAGCCGGTCTATGACGAAGCCCGCCTGGCCGCGCTGAAGAAGGCCCAGGCCCGTGCCGAGACCTATGCCAAGTCGCTGGGCCTGCGCGTGCGCCGTATCGTCAGCATTTCCGAAGGCAGCCAGGGCGGTTTCCGGCCGATGCCGATGATGGCCATGGCCGCCGGCCGCGCCAACAAGATGGAGATGGATACCGCGGTGTCGCCGGGCGAAACCACCGTCTCGGTCAACCTGGACGTGGTGTTCGAGCTGGGCCGCTGAGCAACGCGGCAGCTGCAATCGGAACGGCGCCTACGGGCGCCGTTTTTCTTGCCACTTACCTTGATGGGCTGGCCGGTTCTTTTCGTGGGAGCGGCGCAAGCCGCGAAGCTGGAACTGCCGAGCCTATCGGCAGCTGTGCCATCTGACCCTGCACCTGCTTCGCGGCTTGCGCCGCTCCCACAACAGCCGGCCTTTGTGCCTCCTCAAGCTGTCCGCCAGCTGACCAGGAACATTCCCCCCGCTTGCCGAACGTCTGAATAAAAGGCGCACTGCAGCCACGGGACGCACATCTGCAACCCCGTCCCGTGTCATCGCGCGTTGTTCTCTGTCACACGCCCACGCATGGAGGTGGTACATGGTCCGCACGCAACAACGCAGTCCGTCCCTGCACGTAGAACCCTCGCGCATCCTTGCCTACAGCACTGCCCTGGCACTGCACGCGCTTGCCCTGGGCCTGTTGTTGATTCCGCTGTCACAGGTACCACTGCAGCGGGAGGCCGAGCGGGAGCGCTGGCAGGTTCCCGACGTCAAACCCATCGTTCCCAACCCGCCAACGCCACCGGTCGATGTTCCGGTAACCCGCGCCCCGGCCACGCCTCCGCGGCAACCGGCACTGGCGGCGCCCGTGGACAGCACGCCGATGCCGGTCTTCGCCACCGAAGCGGTCGTCGCCGCGCCGGTGGATGTCGCCCCTGTCATCGACGACAGCCCGGCAATCGCCCCGATCGGCGCGTCCGCGCCGCTGCAGGGCGTGCAGCTGCGCTACCTCTCGGCGCCGGCGCCAAGCTACCCGCGTGAGGCATTGCTGGCCGGCGCCCAGGGCACGGTGACACTGCGGGTCTTGGTGGACGTGGACGGCTCGCCATTGGAAGTCAGTGTCGAGCACAGCAGTGGCAATCGCAGTCTGGACACCGCCGCACGCAACCAGGTGTTGCGCCGCTGGAAGTTCCAGCCCGCCACGGATGGTGGCCGTCCGGTACAGGCATACGGACTGATCCCGGTCGACTTCAAACTGGGCTGAACAGGGCAAATGAGCGCTTATGGCAGCGGTTTCTAAACGCTGCCATAAGCGCCGCCAAACTGTCTGTGGCTATTAATGATTATTTCACTGCGTCGTCACCCATGGGAAACCTAGATTCGCGGCCGTCGATGTTCTTGGCCGCGTTCTGGCGGCCTTCTTGCCGCTGTTCCCTGGAGAGAGACCGTGAAACATCCGACTTACCTGCGCAGCAACCGCCTCAGTGCGGCCATCACCGGCAACCTCAGCCGCCTGCTTCTGCTTCCACTGACCCTGGCAACGACTGCATCGTTGGCCATGGCACAGGAGCAGCAGGCCACCAACCTGGACCGGATAACCGTCACCGGCTCCAACATCCCGCGCGCCACCACTGAAACCGCCTCCCCGGTGCAGGTCATCACCCGACAGGAAATCGACCGCACCGGCAAGGCCACCATCGCCGAATACCTGCAGACCCTGACCAGCGACGGTGCCGGTTCCATTCCCAAGAGCTTCGGCACCGGCTTTGCAGGTGGCGGCTCGGGCATCTCCCTGCGCGGCCTGGGCGCAGCATCCACCCTGGTTCTGCTCAACGGACGGCGCATGGCGCCGTACGGCCTGGCCGATGATGGGCAGAAGGTCTTCACCGACCTGAGCGTCATCCCGATGGATGCGGTCGAGCGCGTCGAAGTACTGAAGGACGGCGCCTCGGCGATCTATGGCTCCGACGCCATCGCCGGCGTGGTCAACATCATCCTGCGGCGCGACTTCACCGGCGCCATGCTCAAGGCTTCCTATGGCACCTCCGGTGACAGTGATGGCAATGCGCGCAAGGCCTCGCTGACCGCCGGCGTGGGCGACCTGGACACCGATGGCTTCAATGCCTTCGTCAGCATCGACCTCAGCAAGACCGATGACATCCGCATTTCCGACCGTCGCAACCGCAAGTGGATCGGCAATGGCGACCTGAGCCCGTATGGTTTCGATCGCGTCGCCGGCGGCCAGTTCTTCCCGCTCAACGGCGCCATCACCTCCAACGGCACCGTCGCCAGCAGCTCACCGGCGGGCAGCATCCGTGACCCCGCTACCGGTATCTACCAGTCCTTGCCCGGCTGTTCGCAGTTCTCCAATATCAGCCCGGTCGATGCTGGCGGCGGCTGCCTGTGGCAGACCCAGGATTTCCGCAGCCTGAGCCCGAGCGAGGAATTCGGCAACCTGTTCGCGCGCGGCACCTTCGTGCTCTCGGACAACTTCGAGATGTACGGCGAATTCGGCTACTCGAAGAAGAAGAACGTGTTCTACAACACGCCCAGTGGCGTCTCCGGCACCTGGGGTTACCCGGGCGGCCCGGTCAATGCCAGCAGCGGCCCCGGCGCCACGGTGCTGGGTGCGGACCATCCAGACAACCCCTTGGGCGTGGACGCACGCCTGCGTTATGCAGCCTTTGATGTTGGCCCGCGTGTCACCACCAACACCAATGAATTCACCCGTTTCCTGGTTGGCGTGAAGGGCACTGCCGGCGACTGGGATATCGACACCGCCTACCTGCACTCGGCCACGCAACTGGTCAACGAACGCACCGGTTTCCTGCGTTACAGCCACGTGCGTACCGCACTGACCGACCCCAACAGTCCGGTCGGCTGGTGGCGTATCGGTGCCAACGCAGGACAGAACTCGCAGGCGTTGTACGACTACATCTCGCCCACCATCCACGCCAATGCCTCGACCACACTGGACATGATCGACTTCAAGGCATCGCGCAGCCTGGCCGATCTGGCCGGTGGCCCGCTGGGTTTTGCCATCGGCGCCGAATACCGCCGCCAGAAAGCCAATCTCGACCCGCAGAGCTACACCGATCTGGGCGACATCATCGGCCTGGGCTACTCGGCCTATAAGGGCACCCAGGAAGTTGGCGTGCTCTACTCGGAAATCGTAGCGCCGGTGCTGGACTCGCTGGAGTTGTCCGGCGCCCTGCGTGTGGACAAGTACAAGGACGGCGATACCGCCACCACGCCGAAAGTCGGCCTGAAATGGACGCCTGCCGATTGGATCGCCTTGCGTGCCACCTATGCCGAAGGCTTCCGCGCCCCCGGTCCGGCTGAAGCCGGCGACGGCGGCCTTGCGGCTTTCAGCGCCGCGCGCGACCCGGTGCGTTGCCCGAACGGTACGCCGGCACCGGGCGCGACCGCGGTGGACTGCGCGGTCAGCCTGGCCATCATCACCTCGGCCAACCCCGACCTGAAACCGGAGAAGTCCAAGAGCTATACCGTCGGCCTGGTGCTGGACCCGACCTCCAGCACGACGATGACCTTCGACGCCTGGCAGATCAAGCGCACCAACGAGATCAACCAGGGCGATACCGATCTGGCCCTGGCAGCCGGCCGCGGCATCCGCTCGGACAATGACCTGCCCGGCATTCCCAACAGTGGCAGCCTGCTGGCGGTCAGCGTCGACTACATCAACTCAGCCTCCACCACCATCCGCGGTTTCGACTTCGACATCCGCCAACGGGTGGCCCTGGGCAACTACGGCAAGCTGCTGATGGACCTGCAGTGGACGCGCATCAACTCGTTCGAACGTGACGATGGCACCGGCACCGTGTACCAGTACGCCGGCACGCACGGCAACTGCGATGTCACCAACTGCATCGGCACGCCCAAGGATCGGCTCAACCTTGGCCTGACCTGGGACATGGACCGTTTCAGCGTCAGCGCCATCGGCAACTATATCGGCAGCATGGACAACGTCGCCTTTGAAGGTGACAGCTGTGCCAATCACTATGGCGATGGCTCCGATGCACCACGTGGTTGCGAACTGCGTTCGTTCTACACCATCGACCTGTCCGGTCGCTGGCGTGCGACCGATGCGTTCGAGATCTTCGGTTCGGTCCAGAACGTCACCGATCGGATCGCGCCGCTGGATCCGCTGACCTATGGCGCGGTCAACTACAACCCGCTGCATTACAGCGGTGCGGTTGGCCGTTACTACACGATCGGCGCCAAGTACACGTTCAAGTGATGTCCCCGGCCCCGGCGCGAACGCGCCGGGGCCACGTGGGCGACAAAGGCGCGCCCGCGCTGCCGGCAAGAGTTCCTCACCCAGCCGGCCTGTCATCGTCCCCCGCGTCCGCAGGCAATGGCAGACTGTCGCATCCACTCGCTGCCGGAGCGCCCACGCCATGTCACCTAGCTTGCCGCCCATGGAGGCTTTCCTGCAGGCGATCGAACGGTTTGCCGCAGCTTCAAACGCCCCCAGCGCCGAACAGGCCTTGGCGGCTGTGGCCGACACGTCAGCCAGCCTGCCATTGGACAACCTGGACAGGCTGGAACGGCGTATCCGCTGGGAACTCTCCGCCGCAAAGCCGGCGCATGCAGGTTTCTGGTCGCGGGCAAAGCCGGCCCGACACCTGTCCTGGCTGGATCTGGGCAATGCCGATGGCCATGTGCGTGAACGGACCCTGCGCAGCTTGTCGGCGGCACCCAATGCGCTGTGCCTGGCGTTGGCGCTGCGCAGGTTGAACGATTGGGTACCTGAAGTGCGCGCCGCCGCGCGCGAGCATCTTCCCGGTATTGCCCACAGCTCAGCACCGGAACATGTGGCGGAAGCTTTATGGGCGGTGCTGTGCAACGTCGCCTCATGGGGCAGGCTGGGTACGCCGGAACGTCACACACTCGATGCGCTGATTGCCTTCGAGCCGGTGCGGCTGGCCCTGTACACACGCATCTGCAACGCCGCCACCGGCCCGGCCACGTCGATCCTGGTGCAGATCACCCGCACGCCGGTTTTCGATCCTTGGCTGCACACCCTCGCTCGGCAGGCGGTGCAGCCTGCCGTCCGCGCCAGGACCCTGCGCTTCCTGCTGGAAGGCCGCGCATTCTGGTTCGCAGGCCGCGCATGGACCTGGACGGATCTGAAGTGGTGCGAAGGCAAATACGAGCCGGTGATCGACGAACGTCCACTGCAGGTGAACTATCCACGGCAGCAATTGCTGGAAACAGCGCTGCGCGATGCCGCTCCTGCGGTCCGCCACGTCGCTGCGGAAACCCTGATCCTGCACCTGCCCAGCTTCGGCGCGCAGGCAAGCGCACTGGCCACGATCCTGGCAGCGGATCGATCAGCGCGGATCGCCGCGCGCGGACGCTTTGTACTGGCACAGCTGGCCAAAGCCACCTGCCCCGCCTAGCTGCGGTGCAGGCACGCGCACGATGGCGCCCGACCTGCGCAACGCCAAAAAAAAACCGCATCTCGCGATGCGGTTTTTTTGTGAATCTTGGCGCCCGAAGTTGGACTCGAACCAACGACCCCCTGATTAACAGTCAAGTGCTCTAACCGGCTGAGCTATTCGGGCGGGGAGGCGCATTCTATACGTTAATTACGCGCGATGGTAGGGGTGATTGGCCAACATCGCTGCCGCGCGGTACAACTGCTCGGCAACCACCAGCCGAACCAGCATATGCGGCAAAGTCAGCGGACCTATCGACCACTTCTCGTCCGCCACCGCAGACACTTCCGCAGCATGCCCTTCCGGGCCGCCGATCAGGAATGCCAGGTCACGCCCCTGCGTGCGCCAATGCTCCAGCCGCTGCGCGAGCTGCTCTGAACTGAGCTGCCTGCCGGGCACATCAAGCGCCACCACATAGGGATTCTTGGGTAGCGCGGCCAATACCCGCTTGCCCTCGTCCTCGATTGCGCGCTTTGGATCGCGGCCCTTGCCGCGCAGGCCCGGCTCGATTTCCACCAATTCCAACGGCAGCCAATGCGACAGCCGCTTCTGGTACTCGGCAAACCCCTGCGCCACCCAGGACGGGGCGCGTTCGCCGGTGGCGATCAATCTGGCTTTCATGCGTGGACTCCTATCAGCCTGCACAAACGAAGACGGCGCCCTGCGGCGCCGTCACAGAAACAGAAGCTGCGGCCTTTGGGCTCAGCCAGCATCCTGTTCGTCTTCGTCGTCGTAGGCCGAACGCGGCTGGTCGCCGACGGTCCACAGACGCTCCAGCGCATACAGCTCGCGCACGCGCGGCAGCATGACATGGACGATGACGTCGCCCAGGTCGACCAACACCCACTCTGCCTCGCGCTCGCCTTCGACACCCAGCGGCATCACCCCCAGGTTCTTGGCGAAACGCACGACTTCCTCGCCAATCGACTTGACGTGGCGGGTGGAGGTGCCGGAGACCACAACCATGTAATCGGCCACGCTGGACTTGCCACGCACATCGAGCTCGACGGCATCCCGGGCCTTGATCTCCTCAAGGGCGGAGTGAACGGACGCCAGCAGGGCCGGTACGGAAGGTGCCGGGCTGGGCATTTGGGTCTTGATGACTTGGGCTTCGGTGGTCAAAGCAGCAGAACTCGATGAATTAAGGGGAACGATTATAGAGAACCTGGCCGCAGCCGGCATTCACACCCGCCCGCCACTGCCATACAGGCCTTGCGCAAGGATGTACTCCGCCACCGCCGAAGGCAACAAATCACGCCATTGCCCACCGTTTGCAATGGCCGCACGCACCACGGTGGCGGACTCTGCATGCAGCGGTTGGCGCAGTCGCCAGACCCGCCCCGCCGGTTGAACGGACAGCGCTTCGGCCGTGCTGGCCCAGGCGCCGTGCAGCCGCTGCGCCAGTTCCGCTGGCAAATCACCGTCCAGACCACTGCCGGGGCGTTCAGCCACCACGATATGCGCCAGGTCGAGCAGGCGCTCCCATTCATGCCAGCTGGGCAGGCCAAGCAGGCTGTCGGCCCCCATCAGCATCGCCAGCGGCCGCTGCGGACCGATCTGGGCGCGGATGTCGCGCAGGGTGTCCACGGTCCAGGACGGCACGCCGGGCTGTCGTTCGGCACGCTGCAACTCGCGGGTATCCACCCGCAGGCCCGGTGTGCCGGCTATCGCCAGCATCAACATCTGCGTGCGCTGGGCGGCATTGGCCCCCGGCGGCGCACGGTGCGGCGGGTCGGCGGCCGGCATCAGGTGTACCGGCACCTGCAATTCGGCGGCGGCGCAGCGGGCAATGGCCAGATGGCCGTTATGAACCGGGTCGAAGGTGCCGCCGTACAACAACCACAGGCCAGCGTCCTCGGCACCGGTGGCCGGCGGCGGCACCGCCGCCATTCAGCGCACGCCCCGGACGAGCAGGCGCACTGCCCGCGCCTCGGCCAGCGCCACCAACAAGCGTTCCAGTGCCAGCCATGGATCGCCTTCGGCGCGGCCCTTGGCCATGCGATCAACCTGCGAGGCCTCGGCGACAAAGCGCTCCCAGCGACGCGGATCGGGATGACGCTGCAGGGCCCGTTTGAACGGCGCCTGCCGCGACTCCCAGATACCTTTCGATTTCATTTCCGCCGCAAGATTGCCGCCGCTGGCCTGCACCCGCGCCAGTCCAGCGGTAATCAGCAGTTCGCGGATCAGGATGGGCATCAGCGCGGCCACCGCCTCGCCTTCCGCGCGCAGCCCCGCGACCATCCGCAGCACCGCTTGCGCCTGCCCGGAGAAGGCCGCTTCGCTCAGCCGGAAAACGTCATAACGCGCCGCATCGGCCACCAACGATTCCATCTTGGCAACGTCCAGAGGCTGGCCATCGGCCAGCAAGGCCAGCTTGTCGATTTCCTGCGCTGCCGCCAGCAGATTGCCTTCGACACGTTCGCTCAGCCGCTGCACGGCTGCCGGATCGGCACGCAGCCCCTTGCTGCGCAGGCGCCGCTCGATCCAATCCGCCAGTTCATGCGGTTTGATCGCCCAGGCCACCGACAGCACGCCCACCTTGTTGACGGCCTCGGCCCATTTGCCCTGGTGCGCCTTGCTCCATTCGCCGGCGGTGATCAGCAGCACGACATCCGGTGCCGGCCGTGCACAGAAGTCGCTGATGACCTCGGCGCCCTCCTTGCCAGGCTTGCCGTTCGGCAGGCGGACTTCCACCAGGCGGCGCGCACTGAACAGACTGGGCGCGTTGAAGCTGGAGGCCAGCTGCCCCCAGTCAAAGTCGCGGCCATCGGCGTCGAATACCTCGCGTTCGCCGATGCCATCGGCACGCGCCTTGGCGCGCACCGCATCAGCAGCTTCAATTACCCGCAGCAGCTCCGGGCCGGCAATCAGGTACACCGGCGCCAGGGGCTGGGAAGCTATCTGGCTGGCCAGTTGTTCCGGTCGCAGTTCCATCGCTCAGGCCTGTTGCGTCTGGACAGCGCGCAAGAGCCGCAACTCAGCGCACCGGATCCGCAGCGTCCTGTGCAGGCTTGGGTGCTTCAAGCGCCCCTTCGTCCGCCGCAGGGGCATGCAGGGCTTTTTCCAGATCGGCGCGAACCACGCTGTCGATACGGCGCAGGATCGAGGCCGACATTTCGCGGCGCAGTTCGTCGGCCAGGATTTCGCGCTCGGTCGTGGTACCGGTGGCGTCCTGCGGCGGCGACACATAATCGCGCGACAACTCCACTGCCTGTTCCGGCACGATCACACCGCCATCCGGGCGGATGAAGGTGAACACCACGGCGTAGCGCAGGCTGTATTCCTGGGCACGACCCTGGGCGTCAATGGCGATGGGCAGGTCACCCCAGCGTTCGGAGCGGATCTGCAGGCGGGCAACCCCGGGTGTCTTGCCGGCGACCGCGAGCGTGTCGCCATCTTCCACCACGGTGGCACCGGAGGAGCGCAGGCCGCGGTTGAGGAACTTGACCAGCTCGCTGTAACGCACCGCTGAGTCCACCTGCACCGCCGGCATGTCGGCAGGCAGCGCGAGCTTGTTACGCAGATGGAAGCCGCAACCGGTGAGGCTGGCGGCGAGTATCAGGGCGGTCAGGTATCGAGTCATGCACACAGTCTGGAGGAGCCGGCCGGGGGCGGCAACAGGCAGCAAGCCTGCCTGATGCCGCGTGAACAGCACTTGAGATACCCGTTGCGGCTTACGCCGCAACGATATTGACGATCTTGCCCGGCACGATGATGACCTTGCGGATGCTCAGACCCTCCAGGAACTTGGCCGCATTCGGCTCTTCCCTGGCAAGGACCTCGATCTGCTCGCGCGCGGCATCGGCGGCGACTTCGATGGTGCCACGCAGCTTGCCGTTGACCTGTACCGCCAGGGTCAGCGAATCCTTGACCAGGGCAGCACTGTCCACCTGCGGGAACGGCTGGTCTTCCAGCAGCGTTTCGGCATGGCCCAGCAGCTGCCACATGGCGTGGCAGGCGTGCGGGGTGATCGGGTTCAGCAGCAGCACCGCGGCCTGCAGGGCCTCCTGGCGCACTGCGCGGCCCTGCGCGCTGGCGTCGTCGAACTTGGCCAGGGCGTTGAGCAGTTCCATCACCGCAGCAATGGCGGTGTTGAAGGCGTGGCGGCGGCCGTAGTCGTCGCTGACCTTGCCGATGGTCTCGTGGGTCTTGCGGCGCATGGCCTTCTGCCCGGCATCCAGTGCCGCGGCGTCCAGCGCCGGTGCCACGCCGTCGACAACGTGCTTCTGCACCATCGCCCACAGGCGGCGCAGGAAGCGCGCCATGCCGTCCACGCCGGCCTCGTTCCACTCCAACGACTGTTCCGGCGGCGCCGCGAACATCGAGAACAGGCGCACGGTGTCGGCACCGTACTTGGCCACCATGCTCTGCGGGTCAACGCCGTTGTTCTTGGACTTGGACATCTTCTCGACACCGCCGATCACCACCGGCTGGCCGTCCTCACGCAGGGTCGCGCCGGTGATGCGGCCGCGCTCGTCGCGCACCGTGTCCACGTCGGCCGGGTTGAACCAATCCTTGGAACCGTCGCTGTTCTGGCGGTAGAAGGTCTCGGCGATGACCATGCCCTGGCACAGCAGGTTCTGCGCCGGCTCGTTGCTGTCCACCATGCGTGCATCACGCAGCAGCTTGTGGAAGAAACGGAAATACATCAGGTGCAGGATGGCGTGCTCGATGCCACCGATGTACTGGTCCACCGGCAGCCAGTAGTTGCCGCGCTTGTCCACGGCCTCGCGGGCACCCGGCGAGGTGTAGCGGGCGTAGTACCAGCTCGACTCCATGAAGGTGTCGAAGGTATCGGTTTCGCGCTCGGCCGCGCCGCCGCAGTCCGGGCAGGTGGTCTTGCGCCATTCCGGGTCGGCCTTGATCGGCGAGCCGGTACCGTTGAGCGTCACGTCTTCCGGCAGGATCACCGGCAGTTGGTCTTCCGGCACCGGCACCGCGCCACACTTGTCGCAGTAGATCACCGGGATCGGGCAACCCCAGTAGCGCTGGCGGCTGACGCCCCAGTCGCGCAGGCGGTAGTTGATGCGGCGCTGGCCCTGGGCCTTGCGCTCGAAACGCTCGGCCAGTGCCTCGAACGCGCCCTGGAAATCCAGGCCATCGAACTCGGCCGAATTGACCAGCTCGGTCTCGCGGGTCTTGTCGCCGTACCAGTCCTGCCAGCGGCTGGCGTCATAGCTGCGCTCGTCGTCGTTCTTCGGCGACTTCAGCGCGATGACCTGCTTCTTCGGCAGGTCGTACTTGCTGGCAAATTCGAAATCACGCTGGTCATGGCCGGGCACGGCCATCACCGCGCCGGTGCCGTAGCCCATCAGCACGAAGTTGGCGACCCAGATCGGCACCTGCTCGCCGCTGACCGGATGGATGGCCTTCAGGCCGGTATCCATGCCGCGCTTTTCCTGGGTTTCCAGTTCCGCCTCGGAAACACCACCCTGCTTCAGCTCGGCCAGCATGGCGGCCAGCTGCGGGTTGTTCTTTGCGGCATGCACGGCCAGCGGGTGTTCGCCGGCAATGGAGACGAAGCTCACGCCCATCACCGTGTCCGGACGAGTGGTGAACACGCGCAGCGGGTCCAGTGCGGCACCGTCCACGTCACGCACGTCGAACTGGATTTCCAGGCCTTCGGAACGGCCGATCCAATTGCGCTGCATGGTCTTGACCGAGTCCGGCCAGCCCGGCAGTTCGTCCAGGCCGTCCAGCAATTCCTGGGCGTAATCGGTGATGCGCAGGAACCACTGCGGGATCTCGCGCTTTTCGACCAGTGCGCCGGAACGCCAGCCACGGCCGTCGATGACCTGCTCGTTGGCCAGCACGGTGTTGTCGACCGGGTCCCAGTTCACCACCGAGTTGCGGCGGTAAGCCAGGCCCTTGCGCATCAGGCGGGTGAACATGCGCTGCTCGTGGACGTAGTAGTCCGGCGTGCAGGTAGCGAATTCGCGCGACCAGTCGATGGCATAGCCCAGCGACTTGAGCTGGCTGCGCATGTGGCCGATGTTGGCGTAGGTCCACTTGGCCGGCGCGGTCTTGTTCTTGATCGCGGCGTTCTCGGCCGGCAGGCCGAAGGCGTCCCAGCCCATCGGCTGCAGCACGTTGTGGCCGGTCATGCGCTTGTAGCGGCTGATGACATCGCCAATGGTGTAGTTGCGCACATGGCCCATGTGCAGCGCACCGGACGGGTACGGAAGCATCGACAGGCAGTAGTACTTGGGCTTGTCCGAGGTTTCGTTCACCTCGTATGCCTTCTCGGCCTCCCAGAACTTCTGGGCGGCGGCTTCAACCTGCTGGGGATCGTAGATATTCGGTTCGACGCTGGACATGTCAACGCTGGGCAACGGCAAAGCGGCAAAGGGTACCGCAGTGCATCATTGCACTCCAATCCGGGCCCCGGCCCACAGGCAACAAAATCTGCAGGTCATTGAAATATAGGGCTTTTAAAAAACCAGAGGTTTCTGGAATTGGCACCGCGTGCAGCGCCCGCGCGTACCTTCCCCAAGGATCGGGGCCATTGCGCCGGCGGCGCTCAACGGCGCAACGGCGCCAACCGCGCCGCGCCCAGCAGCCATACCAACCACCCCAGGAAGGCCAGCCGCTGTGCCATTGCCACCGGCATGGCGATCTCGAACAGGAACGCGCTGCAGACGACCCATGCCGCGCAGACCAGCGTCAGCGTCGACAGCGCGCGCCAGCCGGCAGCCTTGCCGGCGCCGAAGCGCAGGGCGATGGCGGCGGCAGTGAACGCCAGCAGCCACAACAACCAGGCGCTGGCGTGGAATTGGCTGGCACGGTTCTCGATATCGTCCACATCCAGTGGAAACAAGCCCATCGCGGCAAAGGCAATGGCCGCCAGCAGCAGCATCTGCCCGCCCACGCGCAGCGGGCGGGGCGCGCTGACCGGCATGCGCAGGATCAGGTCCAGCATTGCAATCGCCGCCAACAGTCCTGGCAGTACGAAACCCAGCAGGCTGAAAGCCGTACCACCGGGGACACCACGTGCCCCCAGCAGGGACACCGGGTGCCGCATCTGGTCATAGCCCTGCAACTGCGCGCCGAAGCCCACCACTGCCGCAATGAAGACCACTGCCGCCAAAGGCCCAGCCCAGGCCATTGCATTGTTCCGTTCCAACACCGCCACCTTGTCACGCCCTGGTCGCAGCAACGGTGCCGCGACTACCAAGCGCCATTGTGAGGGTTACCGGCACCAAAGGCATCGTTCGCCCGCGCCGGGCGTCCCGACTCAGCCACCGCTCACGGCGATCTCGACCCGGCGATTCGGGGCCAGGCAGTCCAGCAAGGCGGCACCGGCGTCATCACACTGCACCAGCGGCGCACTGTTGCCACGGCCCTCGGCGTGGATGGAGGCGGCGGGAATGCCCTGCTGCACCAGATAATTGCGCACGCTCTGCGCGCGGCGCTGCGACAGCTCCATGTTGTAGGCATCACTGCCAATGCGGTCGGTGTAACCGATGATGTTCAGGGTCGCCTGCGCGGCGCTGACGCTGAGGCTTTGCACAAGCTCATCCAGTTTCGCCCGGCCGGCAGCAGACAGATTGGCGCTGTCGAAGGCAAACAAGGCGTCTGCCGACAACCTCAAGGGTGCCACAGCCGGAGGTGGCGCCGGTGGCGGTGGTGCAACCGGAGCTGGCACCGGTTCCAGCAGCGCGGCACAACTGTCCGGCTTCCAGGCTTGGCCCATGGCCACCCCGTTGCCATCAAACCTGACCTGGAACTGGCATTGAATCGGCTCGGCCCCAACCGAGCGCCGGAAATTGAATACGTAGTTCCACTCGCGCACACCCCACAGGCCTTCGTTGAACTGCGGGGTGCCCAGCAGCGCCTGGATCTGGCGCTTGTTCATGCCTGGCGCGTACTGCCGCAGATTGTCCAGGTTCACATAGGTGCCACCGGCAGGATAGGCGCGCGCCGGATCCGGAAATTCCTCGCGCACATGCCCCTTGCCACAGGCGGCCAGGGTTGCCAGCAAAGCCAGTACGGTCCATTTCGTGTTCATAGCGTCCTCGATGCATAGCCAGGAGTGTCTACCTGCGGACGGCGCCGCCTACCACTGGAAGCCGGCGCCCACGGTCACCCCGCCATCGCCGCGGGTATTGGCCGAGCCACTGAGCTTGTAGATCCAGCGACCACCATCACTGACACCCGACACGCCCACGGCCATGCTCGACTCGCCGTGGAAGGTGCTGGCCGCCATCGATGCCATGCGCCGGCCAGCTTCGGTAGGTTGCGGCAGGCCTGCCATCGCCATCGCCGAAGCGACGCCGGCAGACGCCCGGTCATCGATGCGCTTCATGTCGCGACTGACATCATTGAAACGTTGATCGGTGTAGTTCTTCGACCAGTCCATGACCTCCCCCATGCCCTTGTTGAGCTGCGCGACATTGACCGCGTCGGTAGGCGCCACACCGGTACCCACGTTGTGGATGACGGTGCTGATACCTGGCCGACCCATCGTCACGCTGCTGTAGTTGGTACTGCCATCGGTGTTCTGGTCGTAGCGCACCGTGCCCTGCTGCGAGGCCTGCAACTGGCGCAGGTTCACCGCGTCCGTCGCTTCGCTGCCGTCACCCACATTGGTGATCTGCCGCTCCGCACCTGCGGCACCCACCGACACGGTGTTGCTGCGATTGGCCACCGACCCTGCACCCAGCGCCACGCTGCCAGCTGCCGACGCGTTGGCGCCGTCGCCTATGGCCACCGCCTGGTTGCCGCTGGCAGTGGCCTGCGGGCCGGCGGCCACGCTGTCCTGACCGGTGGCCGAGGCAGCCGCCTTGGTCGAGTTGACCGCGAAGTAGGCGTTGCCCGCACCGCCGTTCTGGATGTTGTCGATACGCTTGTTGACGTTGACGATGGAGCTGTCCATTGCCGCAAAGGCATCGGTGACATTGCCGAACGTCTGCTGGGTAGCGGCGCCGCCGCTGTTGATCGAGGTGATGTTGAAGCTGGCCGCACTCCACTGGCCGGTGCTGCTGTTGTACTGCATGGTGCCACCGATGGTGGAAGCCACTGCGTCGTTGGTGGCGGCCAGCTGACCGCCATTGATCGCGTCCAGGCTGCCACTGGTGACGCTGCCGGCAGCCACGTTGCCCAAGGCAACCGCCGCGCCGCTGCCATCGCCGGTCAAGCGCACTGCGTTGGTCGGGTTGCCAGCGCCGTCCGCAATGTACTTCACCGCCAAGGGGTCACTTCCACCCGGGACACTCCGCGGCAACAGGTTGCTCAGGTTGAGCAGCGAATCACTGATGGAGCTGAAAGCACTGCCGATGTTTGCGTAGGGCTGCAGCGCAGCCACGCCCAGCACGCTGATGCTGTTGATCTGGTAGCTCGGCGCACCGAGCACGCCACCATTGAAGGTCGCATCGCCGCCCAGATAGGTCGCCATCGAAGCGCCCAGGCCGAACAACTGCCCACCGTTGACCGCCTCCATGCTGCCCGCGGCGACCGCACCGGCGGCCAGATTGGCCAACACCGTGCCGCTGACCGCCTGACCACTGCCAAGCGTCACCTTGCTGTAATTGACGACACCGTTGATGTCCTCGTCATAGACCACCGCCGCCAACCCCAGATCATCGATCTGGTCCAGTGCGCCACGCAGCTGCTTGACGTTCACCGCATCGGTGTCCTGGCTGCCGGCGGCAACATGGGTGATCTGCCGTTCGCGCCCGCTCGAGCCCACGGCGACTTCACCAATGGAGGTCTGCGCGGCGGTCAAGCCAAAAGCAGCGTAGTTGTCCTGGCCACCACGCGCGGCATTGGACTTGAAGCCCAGCGCCACACTGTTGGCCTTGTCCGACGTTGCCTCCGCACCGAGCAGGGTCTGCGCATGGGCAGTGCCTTTGGCACTGTCACCGACCACCACCGAATGCCCCAGCCGCGCATCGTAGTCGGCGGTGGGTACGCCAGTCTTGCCACCAGAGGCATCGATGAACACCTGGTCCGCCGTCTGCGTTGCCAGCCGGTGCTCGGCGTTGCTGCCGATGACTACTTCCTTGGAGCCGTTGGCGAACGCACCATCGCCAATCAGCACCTGATAATCCTGCGCTGCCGGCACTGCCCAGCACTTGGCCGTGACGACACCCAACACGTTCACGCAGTTCGACGCCCAGGCGGGCGCGCCATCAGGCAGCACCAAACCAAGCAGGCCACCGGGATCGCCGTTGTTGATGTTGGTGATGTAGCTGTCGGAGGTGACACCGCCGATCAGCGTCAGGTGCGAGTTGCCGCCGGTGGTCAGGCTACCCAGGCCATCCAGCAGATCACCGACCGGCGTCAGGTTGACCACCGGCAGGCCCGCCAGTTGCACCTCCGAATAGGTCTGCATCACATTGGTGTTGTTGACCTTCAGGCTGCCGCTCTGCATGTAGCCGTTGCCACCGAGCAAGGAGGTCAGTGGCGATTCCACCAGCTGGTTGACCGAGCCTACCAACCCTCCGTTGCCGACGATCAATCCCGACGGGCCAGGCGCTGCAGGTACCGCACTGGGTATGGCCGGGCTGCCGGTGAGCCCGCCCACCACATTCGACAATCCCCCGGTCACGCCGCCTATCACGCCGCTGAGCGCATCGGTCACGCCTGTCACTCCGGAACCGGAACCGGTGATGCCGCCCAGCGTGTTGCCGGTGGCACCCAGCAAGGTGGAGGCCGTGTTGTCGACCGTTCCCAGCAGATGCTGCACGGAGCCGCCTACGTTGCCCTCTGCGAGTGCGCCGGTGGTGTCCTTGAGCCCGCCGGTCAAGCTGCCAACCGTGCCGACGATGCCTGCAGCGAGCGTACTGGAACCGGTCACTCCGCCAACCACCGCCCCCAGCAGGCCACCGACACCGTTCACTGCCGGCGCGATGCCATTGACCAAGCCATTCACCACTGCGCCCAAGCCGGTTCCCTTGACAGCACCGCCAGCCAACTCGTCGACCGCACCCAGCGTGCCGGTCACAGTTTCACGCACGGGATTTCCACCCTGCTCCGCACCCGGCACCAACACGCCGCCCACGCCTGCGACGCTACCTCCCAGATGCTGGGTCAGCGCGCCCACGGTCGTACCTGCATGTGATGCGAGCGTCTCCACCGCCGCCACCGGCTGGCCGCCCAGCACTTCACCGGTCAGCTCCTTGACCGCGCCCGCCGCCGAAATCAGCGTCCCCTGCAGTGGATTCCCGCCCGGCGCATGATCCGGCAGCAGCCCGCCAACCACGTCACCGACACCGCCACCCAGATGCTGGACAAGCGGCGTCACCGTTGCGCCCGCATGTGCACCCAGTGTCTGGATCGCCGCGACCGGCTGGCCACCCAGCACCTCGCCGGTCAGCTCCTTGACCGCGCCCGCCGTCGAAACCAGCGTCCCCTGCAGTGGATTCCCGCCCGGCGCATGACCTGGCAGCAACCCGCCGACCACATGGCCGACACCGCCCCCCAGATGCTCGACAAGCGGGGTCACCGTTGCGCCTGCATGTGCACCCAGTGTCTGGATTGCCGCCACCGGCTGGCCACCCAGCACCTCGCCGGTCAACTCCTTGACCGCGCCCGTCGTCGAAACCAGCGTCCCGTGCAGCGGGTTTCCGCCTTCCTCCTTGCCCGGCAGCAATACCGCTGCGATGCCCCGCAAGCCCGCGCCGGTTCCAGTCAATGGCCCGACCGTCGCCGTGACCGTGGCGTTGGCCGCTGCCGTCAGCGGCTTCACCGCAAGGGCGGCGTCGCCGACCACGGCCAGCGCCGCTGCCGGATCACCTGCTGCCCCATGTGCATGTGCGCGCGGCAACGTGGCGCGCACGCCAAGCCGGGCGCGTATCGCTGCGGGCGCGGACGCGGCCTGCGGCTTGATCGCGACCGCAGCCGATGCATCCACCCGCAATACCGCCGGCAGCGTGACCGAGGTGCCAAGCGCAGCGCCCGCGCTGGTCGCTGGCAAGGTGGTGGCCACAATCTGCTGGGCATCGGTAGCGCTGTACTTGGCGACCAGGTCCTGCAGGTCGGCGAGCTTGGCGTCGGTTGCCGCAGCGGGGCCCGCCATCGCCAGCGCAATGGCGCTGCCCACGCCCGCCAGGCTCCAGGATACGGACGGCGACAACTTCGACGGGCCCGAGCGCTTGCCTTGCACGCTGGCCAATTCGGAACCGACAACGAATGCATTGAGTGCACGGTTCCAGACCAATCGGTAGATGCGGTTCATGTGGAGCCTCCGGTTCGACCCGTCCGGGCGCGGAGGGGTCTTGGTTCGTGAGGCCAGTACACCGCTTGCACGCGCGCCGGTTTGCGCGCATCCGGCACATCCATAGGACGATTTGGCAAAGCGATGCCCGTTGTCGGCACGCACATGCACGTATTCGGCAACGGCGATTATTGAGTGATGGACGTCACGCAGCTGGCCGACGCACAGCTCAGGCGGGCGAGTAAGTGCCGCGCATCAGGGTTTCGCTCGGCAATTCACCGAATACCTTGCGGTAGTTGTCGGCGAAGCGCGATAGATCCCACAGACCGCAGCTCAGTGCGATCGACTTGACCGACTTGCGCCCGGCATCCGCGCTGGACAGGTTGCGGCAGGCTTCGCATAGACGCAGCATCGACAGATAGCGCACCGGCGAAATACCCACCAGCTCCTCGAACGCATAGCGCAGGGCGCGCTCGCTCACACCCGCCGCATCGCACAGCTCATGCATGTAGATGTGGCGGCGCAGATTGGCGTACATCATGTCTTCAGCACGGCGGAAGATCAGATACCGCGCACGGCGGCTGCGATTGCAGCCGGCGCGCTCCGGCGGCCCGTTGGTGACCACTTCCTTGACGTGCGCATCGAGCATGGCATCGATCTCTTCACTGCCCACCTCGCCTTGCCGTATGCGTTCGTGCAGGCCCTGGTAATAGGTTTGCAGCGGCACATGCGGGCGATTGCTCAACAAGGGAACGCCGGCGGCTTCTTCCAGCGGACTGCCGAGCCGCTGTGCGGCCGCGCGCTCCTGGAAACGCTTGAGTGGAACCAGCACAAACGTCACCCGGCTACCGGCACCCAGCGCGAATTCGGTGACGCCCTCGGGCATCACCGACACGATATTGCCCGACACCAACGGGACGCCATGGCACCAGCTGCTGTCCGGATCCACCGCCTGCAGGCAACCCAACAGGCACCAATCCAGCGGCAACATGAAACGGCCGCGCGTGCGCGCGCCGATCTCGAAGGTGCAGAGCAAGGCCTGGTCGTGGACGAAGGAGGTGATCGAGGCCGTCGGCGGCTGATCGTCGAGCAACACCAATTCAACGTGGCACACCCGAAGCGTGCCACTCAGCGACGCCAGATCAAATGATCGCAAACCGTTTCCGCCGACTACCGCATCCATGTGAACGCCTTTGCGCATCCTGACCAGGACGCGCTTCAGAAGCCCGACCATCCGTTGCAGGTCAATGAGCAAAACCTGCAATCCCCTGCCGCACAGCCTGAAACCCGCATTACGGAATCACACGTGCAGGTGCGTTCAAATACGTCCTGCGCTTGGATACTGACAAAAAAAAACGATCTTCACGCCGGCTCCGCCATGGCCGATTCGCCAAGTCCATCACATATATGAAAAACAATTGATTCTTGCCGAATATGCGCATCCGCCTACGGGGCCGATTGCAATGATGTTTCCGGGCATGCGCGGCATGCCGACAGGGGACAACGGAAGCAACGGTAGGAAAGCCGCCTGCATCATCCGGCACACCGTGCGACCGTCGGCACACTCTTGCCGGTGTCACGCGTATCCCAATGACCTCAATCGGGCAGCAATGCCCATCGCCCGGCTATCTGTCGGTGCACTACCGACACCGGGTCATCAGGGAGAACATCATGAACGCACAGCTGCGCAGGTTTTTCCGGGAAGAAGACGGTGTCACTGCACTGGAGTACGGGCTGTTGGCTGCGGTGGTGGCCGGCCTGATCATCTTCTTCGCACGCGATGGCCTGAGAACCGTATTCCAGACCGTCCTCGACAAGCTGACCGAACTGGTTGGCGGCGGCACCGGTAGCACGCCAGCCTGAGCTGCGGCGGCCACCATGACCCTCACCTACCTGACGGCGCTGCTGCTTGGTGCCCAGGTCGCGATCAGCGACCTGCTGGCCCGTCGCGTGTCCAACCGGACGCTGCTGGCGGTGCTTGCAGGGGTGGCGGCGATGCAGCTGCTGCAGTTTGGCAGCCCTCCGTCGCTGGCCGACTGCCTGCTCGGCGGTGTCATCGGCTTGGCCACCTTGCTGCCCTTCTATGCCGTCGGCTGGATGGGCGCAGGCGATGTGAAGCTGTTCTCGGTGATCGGCTTGCTGCTCGGCAGCACTGCCTTGCTGCCGATATGGATCATCGCCAGCCTGGCGGCCGGCCTGCATGCGCTGGTTGCCATCTGCTGGCCGCTGGCCGCCGGTTACGCCCCGCTCCCGCTGCAACGGATGGTGCTGTCGCTGCAGGGCTCCGGACGGGTAACAGACTGGCGGATGGATCTGCGCTCGGCACGTCGCGGCCGCCAGGGTATTCCCTATGCGGCCTATCTGGAGTTGGCAATGATTGCACTCGTGGCAAGCGGAGGTGCCCATGTCTAGGCGGAAAGCACCAGGCCGCCGGCGTACGCGCGGGGTAGTGACCATCGAGTTCGCGATGATGATGATGTTCGGCGTGCTGCCGTTGCTGTTCATCACCTTCACCGGCGTGATGATCTTCGCCGCCCAACAGTCACTGGCCTTGGCTGCCGGAGAAGGTGCCCGTGCGTCGCTGCGTTATGGCACTACTGCCGAACGACGCAACAATGCCTGCCAGGCAGCCGCACGTTCGATGCAGTGGTTGTTGAACTACTCCAGGACCGCAGCCAGCTGTGGCACGGCCAGTGCTGCACCGATTGCGGTATCTCAACCTTATGCCTGTGCCGCCGATAGCACTGTCAAGTGCATCAAGGTGACCACCTCGTACGACCATGATGCCCACCCCTTCATGCCCGGCACTGGCACGTTGATGGGGTGGACCATGGGCAAGTCACTGAGCAGTACCGCCGTTGTTCAACTGGATCTAGGCGACCGCTGAACGCGGACTCCAAGGGGGAGGAGCTTCAAGATGCCAAAGGCAATACGCATAGCTGCAATCCTGTTGTTGGCCATCGCCGCACTGCTGATGGTGCTTGCCTTTGGATTGGGCCGCCGGGCACCAGCAGCGGCCGACAGCGCGCACGGCACAGCGACGCTACGCCAACCGCCCAAGCGGCTGATGGTGGTCGCCGGCAAGGAGCTGCCGGCCGGCCAGCCAATTGCCGCCGGTGATCTCACCATCGCCGAAATGGCATTGCCGCCTGCAAACGGCTACACGGTGATCGGCGAAGTGGAAGGACGCACGCCGTCAAGAAACATCGCTGCCGGTGCAATGATCACCAGCGAGCACCTGCTGCAGGGCATTGCAATCGGCATCAAGCCAGGCGAACGCGCGGTGGCGGTTCCGGTCGACGAGCTTGCCGGGGTCAGCAATCGCGTCACGCCCGGTGATTACGTCGATGTCTTCATGAGCCTGCAGGATCCATCGGCGGCAGCCAGCGGCCGCTCCAATACTCAGGCGCGGCTGCTGCTCTCGCGCCTGCAGGTGCTCGGCTACGGCAACGCCGATGTAGGCCAACGGGCGGCCTCCGACGACGCACGGAACAATGACGTCGGCGAGCTGCCACCGGAGCCCGGCAGCCGCGCCGAAACCATCGCCGCCCGCGACAGCCGCAGCAGCGGTGCGAACAATGCCGATGGCGCACAGGCACGCAGTGCGATCCTCGCCGTCCCGGTGCAGGATGCCGGGCGCCTGTTGCTGGCCGCACACAGTGGCAAATTGTTCCTGGCGCTGCGCAACCCCGGCGACACGGGCCTGGCCGACGAAACCATCTTTGCCGCGCCGCCGCCGGTGCTGGCCTTGCGCGGCAATCTGGACGATGCCGCGGCGGAGGCTGCCGCGCGGCCTGAGAACCGTGCCTATGCCGGCATCGACCTGAGTGCGCTGGCAGGCGACGGCAGCCGCTCGACGCCGGCGACCAACGCAAATGCCGCCACCACGGCACCGCAACGGCGGCGTTCGCCACGTCCGGCCGCACGCCAGGGTATCGAGATCATCCGTGGCACGACCCCATCCAACCGTCTGTCTTCGCCATGACCGGGGGCACAATCTTGCACCAGCGTTCTTCCCGCACTGCATCGGTCCTGCTCGCCCTGGCACTTGTTGCGGCGAGCGGCAGCCTGCCGCCGCTGATGCCGCTCGCCCAGGCGCAGACCAGCAGCAGCGTCGTTCTCGAACTCAACGAACAGCGTCCCTGGACCCTACCAGCGGGCGTGGAGCGCATCGCCATCGCCGATCCTTCGATCGCCGATATCACCCGTATCGGCCGCAACAGCGAAGCGTTGCTGGTTGGCAAGTCCGCAGGCAGCACCACCTTGCTGCTGTGGCTGCAGAAGCAGGCTGCGCCATCGCGTATCCGCGTTGAAGTGCGCAACGCGGTGCAAGGCGGCCTGCTGACTGCCAACGGCAACCTGCTCACCGTGCAGGATGGCCAGGCCCTGCTGTCGGGCAGCGCAAGCTCCCTGCTGGAGCATGAAGCCCGTCGCAAGGCCGCCGCCTCCGCCATTGGCGAGAAGGGGGTGATCAGCGACGTCGCGACCATTGCCAGCAGCGGCGTGGTGCAGGTCGAGGTGAAGGTGGTGGAGTTCAACAAAAGCGTGTTGCGTCAGGTTGGCATCAACTTCAAGAACATCAATGGCGGCTTCAGCTACGGCATGACCTCCCCCAGCAGCGGCGGCGATGGTGGTGCGCTTTCGTCGGCCTTCAAGTTGATCGCCAAATCCGTCCCCGGTGCCTGGGAGGCCAATATCGACCTGCTGCAGGCCAACGGCATGGCGCGGGTACTGGCCGAACCGACCCTGGTAGCGCTGTCCGGGCAAAGCGCGAGCTTTCTGGCCGGTGGCGAGCTGCCCATCCTGGAACCGCAGGGACTGGGCACCACCACCGTCAGCTTCAAACCGTTCGGCATTGGTTTGACCGTTACCCCCACGGTGCTGTCCGCCGACCGCATCGCATTGAAGGTGGCGCCGGAAGCCAGTGACCTGGATTACACCCGCGGCATCACCCTGGATGGCACCCAGATCCCGGCCATCTCCACCCGCCGTGCCGACACCACGGTGGAATTGGGCGATGGCGAGAGCTTCGTCATCGGCGGACTGGTCAGCAGCCAACTGTCTTCCAACGTCAACAAGATCCCGCTGCTGGGCGACATTCCGGTGCTTGGCTCGTTCTTCCGCAATCTCAGCTACAAGCGCGAAGACAAGGAGCTGGTGATCGTCGTCACCCCGCGCCTGATCAAGCCGCTGGCGCGTGGCACCGACATTCCCCTGCCCGGCCAACGCGAAGCACAACCGCGCCTTCCGGTCTGGGGCGCATGGCTGCTGCATCCGGCCAGCCCCGACCAACTCCCCGGTTTCTCACGCTGACGTATTCCCATGCCCCCGGTGATGCCATTGCCCCAGACCCAACGCCATGCTGAGCTGAATCTGCTGCTGTACGCACCGGATAACCGCCACATGGCGCGGCTGGGGGCGGCACTGGCGGGGCAGGCCAACCTGCGCTGGGTCGACAGTCGCGAAACCGCGCCGCGGCAACTGCTGGAGGCCGCGGCGGCGTCGGCGTTCGTGCTGCTCGACTACTGCGGTGGCAACGCTGCCTATTCCACCGATCTGGCCCGGCAGCTGCATGCATTGCCTGCTTGCCCGGCGCTGATCGGCTTGGGCACTACCGGTCCGGAACAGGCTGCACACCTGCTGGCGGCGATGCGCGCCGGCGTCTGCGACTTCATCGACATCGACAACAGCACCGCGCAGATGCTGGAGGTATTTGAACGCGTCGCAGCCGTCCCCACCCCCGCGCGCGTGGCAACCACGCCGGAACTGCGCCCGGACGGCCGCCTGATCGTGTTGTTGGGCGTGCGCCCCGGCGTGGGCACCAGCACCCTGGCAACCCATCTGGGAGTGAGTCTGGCCGAACAGAACCCGGTGTCGCCCGATGCTGCCGGCCTGCAGGGTTGGCTGCTGCTGATCGACCTGGGCCAACCCGCTGCCGATGCCGCGCTGTACCTGGGCATGGAAAGCCACTTCAGCTATGAGGAAGCACTGCGCAACGTCGAACGAATGGATCGCACCTTCGCCGGCACGGCCTTTGCACATCACCCCAGCGGCATGGCGCTGCTCGGCATCGCCAGCGGCAGCTTGCTGAAGAAGCACGAGCCGATCACGTTGCTGGACCGCCTGCGCAGCGTTTTCCCGCTGAGCCTGTGCGATGTTGGCGGCCTGCCGGTACAGCTGCTACCCACCACACTGCTCAAAAGCGCCTCCGAGGTCTGGCTGGTCACCGACCAGGCCATCGGCTCACTGGTCTCCCTCGACCAGACCATGCGCGAGCTGGAAAGCCGTGGCCTGCGCGACGAACGCCTGCAACTGATCGTCAACCGCTTCGATCCCAACGGCGGCCTGGCCGATACCCAGATCGCGCAGCGCTTCAACCTGCCGCTGCTGGCCACGCTCCCGGACCGCTCGCGGGTGCTGCGCTCCAACGCAGGACTGGGCCGCCTGTTGACCGATGCGGCCCCGCGCGATCCCTATCTCAAGGCCCTGCAGCCACTGCTGCAGCGGCTGGACCGGCGTCGTCTCGCCCCGTCTCCGACCACCGCACCGGCCTCACCGCTGGCGCGTCTCGCCAATCTGCTGGGTAGATAACAATGGAAGACAAAGTCACCCCCTTGTCCCCCCGCATCGCCGCCGCGGCACTCTCGGTGGAAGCGGCACCGAGCGTGCCGTTCGAGCAGACCGAACAGTTCCAGAGCGTGCTGTCCGCCGCCCATGAGTACTTGCTCAACCATGTCGAGGACCAGCGCGTCGATATCGATTCCTGGTCGCCGGAAACCATCGGCAAGTACGTGCGCACGCAGACCGCCGCCTTCGTCAAGGAATGGAAGATCCCCGTCAACGCACAGGAAATGGAAGCCGTTGCCAGCGCCCTGCACAAGGAGCTGACCGGCTTCGGGCCGCTCGATGACCTGCTGCATGATCCGGAGATCGAGGACATCCTGATCAACGGCTACAAGGACGTGCATGTCTCTGCCGGCGGCATGCTGCGTCGTTCGACCCAGCGCTTCAGCGATGACCGCCACCTGCTGCGCATCCTGCGCCGCATCATCGCCCCGCTCGGCCGGCGCCTGGACGACTCCAACCCGATGGTCGACGCGCGCCTGCCCAATGGCGGCCGCCTCAACGCCATCATCTCGCCGTTGGCCGTCGACGGGCCGATGGTATCGATACGCAAGTTCCGCAAGGACCCGTTCACCCCGGACGAACTGCTCGGCCGTGGCGCGTTCGACAAACCCATGTATGCATTGCTCAACGCGATGGTGCGAGGGCGCTGCAACATCCTGATCTCCGGCGGTACCAGCTCCGGCAAGACATCACTGCTCAATGCACTGGCAACCTTCATCCCGCACAACGAGCGGGTCGTCACCGTGGAGGACACCGCCGAGCTCGCCCTGAACCACCCGCATGTCGTGCGCCTGGAGTCACGCATGGGCGGCTTTGATGGCAGCGGCGCGGTCAGCATCCGCGACCTGGTGCGCAACAGCCTGCGCATGCGTCCGGACCGCATCGTGGTTGGCGAGGTCCGTGGCGCCGAAGTGCTGGAAATGCTGCAGGCAATGAACACTGGTCACGACGGCTCGATGGCTACCGTGCACGCCAACAACGCGCGCGACTGCCTGTACCGGCTGGAAATGCTGGCCGGCTTTGCCGGATTCCAGGGCAGCGAGGACAGCCTGCGCCGGCAGATCGCCAGCGCCATCGATTTCATCGTGCAGATTTCGCGACTGGGCAGTGGCCGCCGGGTGATCGTTTCCATCACCGAGATCACCGGCGTCAGCGACAACGTCATCACCAGCCAGGAGCTGTTCAAGCACGAGGCATGGGTTGACCAGGACAACCGCGAACGTGATCGTTGGACAGGGCTGGGCTTCCATCCGCACTGCCACAAGCTCGAGCCGTTCCGGCAGGAGCTGCGCGAGGCCAACATGGGGAGCTTCTCTTCATGATGGTGCCGCTGCTGCTGGGGAGTGTCGCGCTTGGGCTGGTGGCGGTCGCCATGGTCCTGTGGTGGGGGCTGGCCACCCGTGTGCAGCAGCGCGCCGCCGCCAGCCACGCCGACACCCGGCTGTCGCAGCCCGGCCCACAGCGTGCGGCCGAAGAAGCGCGCAACACCCGCCCCGCCGGCAAGCGCTGGGCCGAGCTGCTGCGTCGTGCCGGCCTGACGGACACACCGCGCACGCTGCTGATGCTCGCCTTGCCCGCCATCGGCCTTCCCATCGCGGCCGGCCTGCGCCTGGGCAGCGCCTGGTTCGGGGTCTTTGTGCTGGCGCTCTACCTGCTGGGCGTGGCGCTATGGCTGTACCGGCGCATCGACAAGATCCAGCAACGGCTGGTCGCGCAGATGCCGGACTTCCTGGAGAACATGGTGCGCATGGCCGGCATCGGCAACAGCCTGTCGATGGCATTCCAGAGCGCTACCCAGAACGTCGATCCACCGTTGCGCCCCATCCTCGACAACGCGCTGACCTATACCCGCGCGGGCATGGACCTGGACCGCGCCCTGCAGCACGCCGCGCAGGCCTATCGGCTGCGTCCGCTGGAAATGCTGGCAGTGATCCTCGGTACCAGCATCCGCATCGGTGGCCGCAGCGACCAGATCCTGCAACGCATGAGTGATTTCATGCGCGACCTGGAGGAAGTCCAGCGCGAACTGCAGGCCACAACCTCCGAGACCCGGATGTCGGCCTGGGTATTGGCCCTGCTACCGGTGGGCGCAGCACTGTCGATGGCGCTGATGAGCCCGGATTTCTTCCAGCCCATGTTCCATGAGCCACTCGGCAAGAAGATCCTGCTGATCGCAGTGCTGCTGGAGCTGTTTGGCGGTTTCCTGCTGTACCGGCTGGCCAAATCGCTATGACGGCGCGCACGTCCTCCTCCCTTCGCAGGAGCGCAGCATGAATCTGCTGTTGACCATCGCCATGATGCTGGTCGTGCTGGCCCTGGTATTGGCGGCGGCCGGCCTGCTCTATCGCGGGCGGCGCAGCCAGCAGGCCGGTGCGGCCTTGCAGAGCGCGCTGGACACTGCCCAGCATGTGGAACCGCACAATGCGCCGAAGATCGGCTGGTGGCGGCAGCGTCTGGCCGATCTTGCCGCCATTGGCCAGCACTTCGATGGCAGCCGCTTGCAGAAAGCCTTGTTGGCGCCGGAGGACAGACTGCTGCTGGAACAGGTGGGCTGGAACCACAACACCGGCACTGCCGCCTTTCTCGCCACCCGACTGTTGCTGGCCGTGCTGATGCCCTTCATCGCCGTGCTGGTGCTGCAGCCGCACGGCGGCGATACCCTGATCGTCCTGCTGGTCGGCTTTGCCCTGGGCATCCTGTTGCCGAAACTGCTGCTGCGCAGCTGGGCTGCGCGCCTGCGCAGGAAAGTGGACGAAGAACTGCCCTTGCTGATCGACCTGCTGCGGCTGCTGCAGGGCGTGGGCTTCAGCATCGACCAGAGCCTGCAGATGGTCGCAGAGAAACTGCATATCGCCATTCCCGTGCTGGGCCGCGAACTGCAGCTGGCCAATGCCGGCTACAGCCGCGGCCGCAGTCGCGCGCAATCGCTGCGGCGCCTGTCCGAGTCGTTCGACAACGACGACCTGCGCAGCCTGATACAGATGATATTGCAGGTGCACCAGCATGGCGGCGCGGTGCAGGAACCGCTCAAGCAGTTCGGCATGCGCCTGCGCGAGCAGCGCCGCATGAAGATGAAGGAGAAGGTCGGCAAGCTTTCGGTGAAGATGACCGTGGTGATGATGGTCACCTTGCTGCCGGCGTTGATGTTGGTACTGGCCGGGCCGGCGATCATCTCGCTGGCCGCCGCGATCAAGGGGATGTGATGAAGATCGGTGCGTCGAAAGCCAAGACGGTGCTGCTGATTGTGCTGTTTCCTGCGCTGCTGGCCGGCTGCGGTGGCAAGCATGCCGCCTACCGGCAAGCTCCCGTGGAACCGGCCCTGGTGGAGGCTCCCCAGGATGACCGCGGCATGTACCTGGGGCTGCTCAGGCAGATGCAACAGCAAGGCGCCTACTACGCCTCGCTGGCGCATATCGATGCCTTCCGGCAACGCTTCGGCGACAGTCCGGAACTGCGCATCCTGCAAGCCAACGCACTGCGCGAAACCGGCGATCGCAACACGGCCGGCAACATCTATCGCGGCCTGACCAAAGGCGCCCAGGCCGCACCGGCCTGGCATGGGCTTGGCCTGATCGCGGCCGACGCGCGTGACCACGACGGCGCGCGCCTTGCACTGGAAAGCGCCGTGCGTGCCGATCCGCTCAACATCGCCTATCTGGGCGATCTTGGCTTCGCGCTGCTGCAGGCTGGCCAGTTCGAACAGGCGCGTGCACCACTGGCAAAAGCGGCGGAGCTCGCACCGGAAAACATCCGCGCCATCTCCAACCTAGCCCTGTGGGCAATGCTGTCAGGGCAGCATGCGACGGCCGAGAGCATGATCCAGCGCGCCGACCTGCCGCAGTCGGCACGAAGCGAAATCTACCGCCTGGCACACACCTTGAGACAGGCAGCCGCCGCCAGCAATGCCAACGCAGTCAACAACACCACTGCCCTGGCCGTGCAACCACCTGGCAGCAGCACGCAGCGGCCCCGTCCGCCGGGCTCGATGCTTGATCGCTTCAACCCCACGACGGCCACTTTGCAGGAGGCAACGCCATGAACCGAACTGTTCGCCTCCCCTGCACATGGCTGCTGGGCATGCTCGGCATCTGCGCATCGGCGCAGGCACAGCATGCGCCGTTGATCGAACGCATGGCGGATCCAGATCCGGCCACTACTTCCGCTACTGCAACGGACGCGCCGAACACCGTCGCGGACAGCCGCGCCGCCGCCACGCGCCAACGCACCTACCTGCCCCGTTCGCAGGTAGGTGACACCACCCGCAGCCTGCTGCAGCTGCAGGCCGACAGCGGTCGTCCCGGCAATGCCCTGCCGATGCTTGGTGAAGCCGCCAGCCGCAGCTACCAGCGTTATCTCGACAGTTTCAGCCATCCCATCCCCGAGTACTTCGAAGCCGCACTCCCCGATCCCAAGCAAGGCGGCAGTAGCCGCTGAGGCCAACCATGTACAGCCCGCGCCTGTCTTCGCCCCCGCCCGCACGCGCGCCAAGCGATCCCCGCCACAGCGCGCGGCAGCGTGGGGGCGCCGGCCTGCCGATGATGTTGTTGCTGCTCGGCCTGGTGGTGATCCTCGGGCTGGTCGAGGTCGGCTATCTGTACTGGAGCAAACGCGATGTACAGAAGACCGCCGACCTGGCAGCACTGGCGGGCGCGCAGCGGCTTGAGCTGTGCACTACCGATTACAAGGACAACCTGGCAGCGCGCAGCAACGCGGTGACCGACAACCAGTTCTCCGGCCAGCTGGCGATCAACTGCGGCTATTGGGGGGCCGAGTTGGCGCCCGGCGCGCGCTTTGTAGCGGTCGCCAGCAGCCGTCCCTTGAACGCCGTGCAGGTCACCGCCTCGCGGCAGGCGATACCGCTGCTGGGGCAGTTCACTTCACTGCCCCGCGTCAATGCCACTGCTGTGGCCAAGCGCATTTCACCGCAAGCGGCCTTCAGCGTTGGTTCGCGCCTGCTCAACACCAACAGCAATGCACCCTTGCAGGGAATACTGCGCCTGGTCGGGGTCGACCTTACCCAGACCCAGATCGCCAGTTACCAGGGCCTGGCCAACGTCAAGATCACCCCGCGCGGATTGCTGCAGGCATTGGGCATCCCGGTCGCCACGGACCTCAATGTCGGTGAATTGAACACTCTGCTGGCGGCCAACAAAGTGTCGGTGGGCAGGCTGCTGGAGGTGATGGCCAACCTGGCCAGCCAACAGGGACTGGCCGCGGTTGATCTGCGCCTGCTGCAGCAGAAACTGCTCGACAAGGGCATCAGCGGCCTGCTGCTGCAACTGGGCTCCAACGCCACCAGCAGCGGTCTGTTCGCGCAGATAGCCGGCGGCAGCGACGCCGCCAATGGCGCACTGGATGTGGACCTCAATGCGCTGGATCTACTGGGCACCAGCATCTCCATTGCCAATGCGAAGCACGCTGTCGCGGTGCCGCAGCTGGATCTGCTGGGCCTCAGCGCCAAGGCCAGCATCGTCGAACCGGCCTCGATCGGCATCGGCCCGGTTGGCACCACCGCCTATAACAGCCAGGTCCGGCTGTTTCTGGATATCGACTCCGAGCGGATCCCCGCGCTGGGTCCGATCCTGACCTGGCTGGGCACACGCATCCGCTTGCCCACCTATATCGATGTGATCGACGGTTTCGGCCGGCTCACCGCCATCGATTGCGCCAGCCAACCGGCAACAGCCACCATCGATGTCACCAGCGCCATCGCCAATGTGTGCATCGGCAAGGCAACCACTCCCTGGGACTCCACCCGCGAGTTGTGCCGAACCGGCCTGGGCAGTGAGACCCTGGTCAGCCTGCTCGGCCGCGACGTACTCAACAAGAAGGTCACGCTGGAAGCCTTGTCGCAACGTGAGTCGTTGCGACTGAGCGCCAGTGAGACCGGCACGGTCAAGCCCAATGACCTGAAGATAGGCAAGCTGGTCGACGATCTGCTCAAGGAGCTGCTGGACACCCTGGGCGCATTGTTCGCCTCGCAAGGCGACAACAATGACGTCGCCAAGCAGTTGGCCACCCAGTACCTGGAGGCCACCAAGGTCAACGGCCTCTACAATCCCGCCAAGGTCGTGCAGGCCTTGCAGAACGGCCAGCAGAACGCGGCCAGCCAGGTCAACCTGCCGGCACTCGGCGACTGGACCACCGATATCCCCGGTTGCAAATACGTCGTGCTGGTCTGCATGCCCGCCAAGGTACCGGGTAGCGTCTGGGAGGGTTTCAAGCGCGAGACCGGGATCAGCGACATCAGTCTGGTCGGAGGCCTGCTGGATGCCTTGGGCCTGACCGCCTGCGATGGCCTGATCAATGGACTGCTGCGTTACAACGACTGCGTGCGCGATGCCTTGGTCAAATACCTGCAGACCAAGCCCGGCGGACTCAGTGGTGCCGGCGGCTACAACCCGACCACGGGTACGGGCAGTTGCAGCAGTGGGCTGTGCCTGTTGCTCAAGCCCGTGGTTGATGGCTTCCTGCGCCCCTTGCTGGACGGGGTTGGCAAGCTGCTCAGGGACGTGCTTTCGGAAGTGCTTGGCCTGCAGTTGGGTCGCACCGACGTACATATGCAATCCATCCAGTGCGGCCGCAGCCAACTGGTCGAATGAGTTCCTTCCGAAACCGTGCAGACGCCCACGCCACGGGGCTTTCCAGCGCCGGAGCGCATGCTATGCTCAGCCGCGTACAGTGTGCATTCATGAATTGCGATAGCCATCGCAGTTCGGGGGAGTTACGAGGACTTATGACAAGGATCGAGATGCTTCCGAGCCGGCTTGCGTGTGCACTGCTGCTTGTAGTCGGCCTGCTGGCGGCACCTGCCGCGATGGCCGGGCGTTGGCAACGTGGTGAGGCCGAGGTACCGGCTGCCCCCGCCAACAGCGAGGACAGCGCGGTCGGCAATACCGTCGCCGAGCTGAAACGGCTGATGGGCAACCAGGAGCTTACCGAGCTGCGCACCACCTATAACGGCAATTACGGTGCCAGCCTGCTGTTCCATGCAGACTCCCTGAACTACTACGTCGCGCTGTTCCACGAGAAGGAGTTCTGGCGGGTGATCCGCACCGAATCGGTGGAAAACGCCGAAACGCTTTACCTCACCTTCGCCGACCAGACCAAGCAATTGGCGCAGGTCTATCTGGACACCATCCGCCTGCAGGCCGGCAAGGCCTACAGTGAGAAGCTGGTGGCCATGAACGAGCGCCGCCTGCGCGGGTTGCAGCAGGAAGTGGAACAACAGCGCCAGCAGTCGCTGCAGGTCAGCAACGCCTTGCAGGAGCGCAAGCAGCAGGCGGTGGCATTGAGCTCGGACCTGCGCGCCACCAATACCCAGTTGGAAGCCCTGAACCAGCAGATCAAGGCCTTGCAGGCGCAGCAGGTCAATCCTGAGTTGACCCTGCCAGCCACGCCCGCCGTTGCCCCGGTGACCGCGGCCACCCCGGTGATCCACACGCCCCAGGAACCAGCCAGCAACCCCTGAGGTCCTGGCTTCAGCGCAAAAACGCGAACGCCGCCTTCCTTCGGGAAAGGCGGCGTTTTTGTAGTGCCGAGCCATGCTCGGCAAGGGCTTGCCCAGCAACGCATCAGCCCCGGATCACCCGCAGGAGCAGTGCAGGCGGGCCTCGGGCCATAAGCTGCGAAGCCACCACGGCATCAGCCCGCGAAGAGCATACCCCTCCCCAACCCTCCCCTTCGCTGCGCGAAAGAGAGGGAGCAACGCAAAGTGCGGAGCTGTGCGCCGCAAGGGATTGCCCGGGAAAACCCCTGCCGGGCATGGCTCGGCACTACGGGCACTGTCGGTGAAATCCAGTACCTGACGCCCTGACGCCCGCGCCTGCTATTTGCCCTGCCAGCCCCCACAGAACTTGAGAACCCGCCCAGCCGTCGCCATAAAGGAAGTTCCTGACAGCAACGTAGCCAGCCATGAGCGATCTTCCCCACGTATTCGAGGCCACCACCGAAACCTTCGAAGCCGAAGTCCTGCAGAAATCCATGCAGACCCCGGTGTTGGTCGATTTCTGGGCGACCTGGTGCGGGCCGTGCAAGAGCCTGGGCCCGATCCTGGAGAAGCTGGCGGGCGAGTACAACGGTGCCTTCGAACTGGCCAAGGTCGATGTGGACAAGGAGCAGCAGATCGCTGCGGCCTTCCAGATCCGCTCCGTACCCACTGTCTTCCTGATCAAGGACGGGCAGATCGTTGATGGCTTCCCCGGCGCGATGCCTGAGGGTCAGCTCCGCGAATTCCTGACCCAGCACGGCGTCAGCCCTGCCGAGGCGGATGCTGCCATCGAGGACGAAGCCCAGGCCTTGCCGTTGGACCCGGCCGCCGAAGTTGCCGCCTTGCGCGAGGCCATCGCTGCCGAGCCGGACAAGGCCGAGCTCAAGCTGGACCTTGCCTTGGCCCTGCTCAAGACCGGCGCCACCAGTGAAGCCGGTGCACTGCTTGACGGCCTGCCGGCCAACCTCGCGACTGACGACCGTGCCATCCGCGCACGCGCCCGTCTGGATTTCGCCGCCGCCCTGCAGGACGCACCTGCCAGCGAGGCGCTGGCGGCCCGCCTGCAGGCCGACGGCAATGATCTGGAAGCACGCTACCTGCTCGGCATCCATCATCTGCTCGCCGGTGCCGACGAAGCCGCGTTGGAGCAGTTCATCGAGATGCTGCGCATCGACCGCAGCTTCCGCGACAGCCTGCCGAAGAAGGCACTGATCGATGCGTTCCGCGTCATCGAAGACGAGGACCTGGTGGGCCGCTACCGCCGCAAGATGTCTTCGCTACTGTTTTAACTTAACGCCAGACAGTTCAATTCGCGTGTCAATTGCACGAAAATTGACAGCCCATCGTGGATGATCGCGCCGTGGCCCTTGCCACGGCAGCCCGGATCACCAAACGATGAAGCCGCAATCAGCACGATGCCAGCGTAACGGACACGCGTTTTTGGAGCCCAAGTGGCCGTGAGAAACATCGACGTTCGCCCCTCCCTTGTGCAGCTGCTGGTGGCTGCAGTTCTGCTGTGTTGGGCAACATTTGCCAGTGCCCAGGATTGGACCTATCGCGCCCGCCCCGGCGACACCTTGTGGGACCTGGGTGCGCGTTACCTGAAAGCCAATGTGCCATGGCAGCAACTGCAGGCGCATAACCGGATCAGCGACCCTTACCGGCTCGCGCCCGGCCTGACCCTGCGTTTCCCCATCGCCTGGTTGCGCGTGCAACCGGCTCCGGCACGGGTAGTTGCATTGCGCGGCCCGGTCCAGGTCAGCGACCCGGTCAACGGCACCCGCCCCTTGCAGGCCGACATGCTCTTGCCTATCGGCAGCCAGCTGCAGACCGGAGACGATGCCAGCGTCACCCTCAGCTTTGCCGACGATTCACGCCTGCAACTGCGCGAGAACTCGCTGCTGCAGCTGGACCAGCTCAGCAGCTACGGTGCCACCGGCATGGTCGACACCCGCATGCGGCTGCAGCGCGGGCGCAGCAGCAACCAGGTGACACCTGCGCGCGGCCCGGCATCGCGTTACATCATCACTGCACCCACCGCGACCAGCAGCGTGCGCGGCACCTTGTTCCGGGTGAATGCCGGTGACGAAGACAGTGCAGCGACCACCGAAGTCGTCGAAGGCCGTGTCCAGGTGGGCAACCGGGCCGGCAAGCGACTGATCAACGCCGGCCATGCGACGCTGATCCCGGCACCCGGCACAGCGCCCGCAGCGGCACGCCCGCTGCTGCCACCGCCGCAGCTGATGGAGGCACAACTGCGCCTGCAGTCCCTGCCGTTGCTGGCGGCCTGGCAGCCAATGGATGCGGCGCGAGGCTACCGGGTGGAAGTCGTACCCGCGGCAACACCGGACATTCTGCTGTTCGCCCGCGAAGTGAGCACGCCGCAGATCCGGATCGACAACCTGCCTCCGGGTCAGCTGCGCCTGCTGGTAAGGGCGATCGACGCCGACGAGGTTGAAGGGCTGGACGCCGCACGCGATTTTTCCGTGCCCGACGGCCTGCCTGCGCCATTGACGATTGCCCCGTTGCACGGGCAGACCGTGCATCAGCTGCAGCCACGCTTCCAATGGGCCAAGGTTGCCGGCGCCACCGGCACCGTCCTGCAGATCGCCGACAACGCCGACTTCCGCAACCCCCTGCTCGAACAGCAGACCAGCACCCAGCACCTGCGCATTGGCAGCCCCTTACCGGCTGGCAGCTATTTCTGGCGGCTGGCCTCGATCGACGGTGACAGCGCGCCGGGCCGCTATGGCCAGGCGCTGCCGCTGCAGCTCAGCGATGCGCCCGCGACCACGCCACTGGATTCGGCAAAGGACAGCAAGGGCCGGCTTACCCTGCGCTGGCCAGCCGACGCTGCCGCCGAACGCTATCGCGTACAGGTCTCGCGCAAGGCAGACTTCTCACGACTGCTGCTGGATGAGCACGTGGATACACCGGAAGTCGCATTCAAGCAGCCTTGGCGCGGCGGCACCCTGCACGTCCGTGTGCAGGCCATCGAGGAGGATGGCTATGCCGGCGCGTTCTCGGCGCCACAGCAGATCCAGCTGCGCTGCCGGCTCTGCTATGGGGTCGGCGCAGGTGTCTTGCTGCTGCTCGCCTTATGAGGCCACTGCGTCCACGCTGGCGGGTCCGCCTGCTGTTCGTGCTCGGCTGCGCCCTGCTGGTCGGATGGCTCAGCCATGCACGGGTGTTCTGGCAGCAGGACGTAGCCAGCTATGACCTGCTGGTTGGTGACTGGGGCTACCCGCCCGATCCGCGGCTGGCGATCATCGCCATCGATGACCGCAGCCTGCAGCAACTGGGGCAATGGCCCTGGCCACGCAGCACGCACGCGGCGCTGCTGGATCGCCTGCATCAGGCCGGCGTGGCGCGCGTCGCGCTGGACCTGATGCTGCCTGAAGCCGACCGCAAGGACCCCGGCCAGGACGCTGCCTTGGCCGCGGCCATTGCCCGCAATGGCCGGGTGGTGCTACCGGTGTTGGCCGCACCGGCCAGCGACGAGGCCGTTCCCGAGGAACTGCTGCCGGTGCCGGCCATCGCCCAGGCAGCCGCCGCGCTGGCGCATACCGACATCGAAGTCGATGGCGATGGGGTTGCGCGCGGGGCTTACCTCAGGGCCGGCATCGGATCACCGCATTGGCCGGCACTGGGCGCAGCGCTGGCCGGCATCAACGACCCACTGCCTGGCATGGCCGATGACAGCCCGCGCGCCAGCTCCCCGTATCAATGGCATCGCGACCACTATGTAAGGCTGCGCTATGCCGGACCGCCCGGCAGCTTTCCGCAGATGTCCTACATCGATGTGTTGGAAGGCCGCATATCCCCTGACCTGTTGAAGGACCGTTTGGTCATCGTCGGCATGACCGCCAGCGGCATCGCCCCGCGTCTGCTCACCCCGACCTCGCGCGACAACTGGATGAGCGGGAGCGAGTACCAGGCCAACGTGGCCGCGATGCTGTTGGCCGGCAATGCCATTCGCCCCCTGCCGCCGCTCCTGCAGACCACGATCACCGTGGCGCTGGTGATACTGGGTGCGCTGGGCATCACCTCCCGCATCCGCCAACGCTGGCTGCTCGGCGCGCTTGCCATTCCGACCCCGCTGTTGCTCAGCCTGGCTCTGCTGCATGCCAACAGCCTGTGGTTTGCCCCGATAGCGGCGAGCTTCGGCCTCATTGGCATGCTGTTGTTCTGGACGCTGTGGCAGATGCGCTACTGGCGTCACCAGGCCAACCGTGACCCGCTCACCGGCCTGGCCAACCGCATGCGCTTCGAGGAAACGCTGCGCCGCGAAACCGATGCCGCGCGCCGCAGTGGCCGGCCGCTGACCTTGCTGCTGATCGACGTGGATCACTTCAAACGTTGCAATGACAGCCACGGGCATTACGTCGGTGATCGCCTGCTGCGTTATCTGGGCCGCACCATCGAGGACATGGCGCGGCGGCCGCGCGACCTGGCCGCACGCTTTGGCGGCGACGAGTTCGCCATGATCCTGCCCGATACGCCTCCTGCCGGTGCCGAGCAACGGGTGCAGACCCTGATCAACCAGGTGCGCCAGCTCAGCATCCCGGTCGACAAGGCCCACCACAGCAAGACCGGGACCACCGTCACCATCGGCGTATGTACCGTGCTACCCGGTCCGGATGATGGCCCCGCGCGCCTGTTCGAGGCCGCCGATGCCGCCCTCTACCAGGCCAAGCAGGCCGGCCGCGATGGCTACCGGATCGCTCCGCCCTGGCCGAACTGAATCTTCCATACGCATGCGAATGCTAGACTCCGGTTCCCCGTCCGTCTGCACGCACAATGAAAGCCAGCCTGTTCCGCCGCGGCATCAACCTGTGGCCGCCCTTCCTGTTCGCCGGCATCCACGTGACCGACATCAGCGCCGACTACCGCTACGTGCGGGTCGAACTGCGGCAGCGGCCGTGGAACGTGAACTACGTGCGCACCCATTTCGGCGGCAGCCTGTTTGCCATGACCGATCCGTTCTGGATGCTGTGCCTGCTGCAGAACATGGGCAGCCGCTATTTCGTCTGGGACAAGGCCGGCAGCATCGACTTCCTCAAGCCGGGCCGCGGCGTGGTCTGGACCGAGTTCCGGCTCGACGACGCCACCCTGGAGGAGGTACGCGCCGCCACCGCCAACGGCGACAAATACCTGCACTGGTTCCAGAACGACGTGCTTGATGCCAGTGGCGAGGTGGTCGCGCGGGTGCGCAAGCAGGTCTATGTGCGCCTGAAACCCGACGCGCGCAGTCCGGGCTGACTGCCCGGGCCGTCTGCTCCTTCCGTCTCAGTCCGGCAACCGGCTGGCCGGTAACGGCAGGCCCAGCCAATCATCACTGCCGGGCTTGCCGTACAAGGCAACCCGCAATTGCTGGCCATCCGCGTCCAGTTGCAGCGGCCGCAGTTGCCCGCGCAGGCGCAGCGGCATTGCCGCCAGGCTCTCGGCGGTCGGACCTTGCGGGTGCGCCCGGAGCCACAGCAATGCCTCCGCCGCACGCAGGCTCGCGCCGGCGTCCTGCAGCCGTGTCGCGTAGCCGTCATAGGCCGGACTCGCGATGTCGGCCAGGATGCACCCCATTGCATTGGCCGCACATTCCAGTCGCCACAGCGAACGCGGCGGCGGTACCGGCCAACGCTGCGCCTGATCGGCGGCCAATGCCTGCGTGCTCGCCGGCAGGCACGCCCCCTGCAGGCGCTGGGCCATCGCTGCGCGGTATTTGCGCGCATCCCATACCAGCATGGCCATTGGCTGGCGTGGATCCGGTCCGCCACTGCTGACCATCTGGAACTCACCCCGCATAGCCGTACACATGCTCAGCTCGGCCGGCGCCGCTGCCGTGAACACGTCCTTGCAGGCCTCGGGCAAGGCGTGATCAAGCGGCAGCTCCGCCAGCACCTCGGCCAACAGGCGGACGTTGCCCTGGACCATGCCGGCCCCCAGTACCGTCGGCACCAATCCATCACTGTGCGACATCAACATCCTGCCGGTACGGGCGTCATTGCAGATACCCGCCAAGGCCGCATCGCTATGCCCCTGCACATGGGCCAAGGCATGCGCGGCACTTGACCGCTGCAGCAGGCCCCAGCGTGGCAGCGGTGCGTGGGCGTCGGCAACGAAAGGGCTTTGATAGCGGTCGTAGCGCGACAACGCCGCGATCCGCGTCAGCAGGCCCTGTTGCGATTGCAGCGCCTGCGCCAACGCAAGTGGTGCCGCGCGCACCTGCGGCAGGCAGTCGGCGCCACGCCAACTGCAGACCACGGCCATGTCAGGCACTTCGGGGTAACGCCCCTGCGCCGCGCGCGTTATCGCCGGCTCCCAGTCATCCTCGCCACCGGCATCGCCGGCTGGGGTCCGCGCAGCCTCGGCAATCCGCCGTCCGTCTTCGGCGATCAAGGCAGGCCTGGCGGCGTCCGGCACGTCGTCGAAGTCGAGCAACCAGACCATCTCGAAGGCATTGGCGCCCGGCAACCGCGCTGGCTGCTCCATCAGCTCCAACGCCTGTTGCTGCACCCTGGGCAGTGGCATCCACCGCGACACCAACCACACCAGCACCGCCGTGACCAGCACCAGCAGGGCGGCGATCACGAACCATCGCAGCAACTTCAACACAGCGTTCTCCCGATGTTCCGTTGCAGCTGAACCGCGGCAGCTTAACCGGCAGCTGCATCCCGCTACAATTCGCAGATGTCGCCCGAAGCCGTCTCCCCCGCCCCCCGCCCCTCCCTGCAACGTCTTTTCCTTACCGGCCTGCTGACCCTGCTGCCGATCTGGTTGACCTGGGTGGTCGTCAAATTCGTGTTCGTCCTGCTCTCGGGCATCAGCAGCCCGCTGATCGTGCCGTTGTCCGAACGTATTGCCGCCTCGTTCCCGGACTACCTGGGCTGGATCAAGGTTGAATGGATGCAGGACATCACTGCCCTGCTGGCCACTTTGCTGGTCATCCTGCTGGTCGGCATCCTCAGTCGCCGGGTCATCGGCCAGCAGTTGCTACGCTGGTTCGGTGCGGTGATCCGTCGCATCCCCCTGGCCAGCATCATCTATGACAGTGCCAAGAAGCTGCTCGACATCCTGCAGACCAAGCCGGGCAGCACCCAGCGTGTGGTGCTGATCGACTTCCCGCACCGCGACATGAAGTCGATCGGCCTGGTCACCCGGGTCCTCAAGGAACAGGGCAGCGGCCGCGAACTGGCTGCGGTATATGTGCCCACCACCCCGAACCCGACCTCCGGTTACCTGGAAATCGTCCCGGTTGAGCTGCTCACGCCCACCGACTGGACCGTGGACCAGGCCATGAGCTTCATCATTTCCGGTGGTGCGGTCGCCCCGGACAGCGTGCCATTCACGCGCTCCGCCGACCGTTGAGCCCTCTCCCATGCCTTGCGGCGGGCCCCGCAAGGCATGGGATATAACCGGACCTGTATCACCGGCGCGTGTTCATCCGCGCCACGGCTGGTCGTCACCGCGGATATCGGGCAAGCTCCCGGGTCGATGTATTTGCGGAACACCTGATGCCTTACAGCCCGTTGCGCCTGCTTGCGCTTGCCATTGCCTCGATCATGACGCTGTCCGTTGCGGCCCCTGCCGACGCGGCGAAGAAGAAAACCCAGCGCCAGTCAGCGCCGCAGAGCCGCGCCGCCAAGCCCCGCACCACGCCGCGCCCGGCCCCGCGCCGCCCGGCGGCGGTGCCGCTGCCGATCAAGCAGGACAACGCCGCCAAGCTCAACCGCATCTACGACGAATACTGGGATGCCTCGATGCGGCTCAACCCGCTGCAGGCCACCTTCCAGGGCGACCCGCGCTACAACGACCAGCTGCCCAACTTCCTGTCCGCCGCCTCACGCCAGCAATCGCACGACTTCATGGTCGAGTGGCTGGGCAAGGTCCAGGCCGTCGGCCCCAGCGGCCTGCAGGGCCAGGACCTGCTGAGCTATGAGATCTTCGTGCGCGACGCGCAGGTCTCGCTGGCCGGCGAGCAATACCCGACCTGGATGCTGCCGATCAACCAGTACTACAACCTGTCCAGCATCATCGCGGTGCTGGGCTCGGGTGCGGGCGCGCAACCGTTCCGCACGGTCAAGGACTATGAGAACTGGTCCAAGCGCTCACTCGGCATCCCGGCGCTGTTCGACCAGGCCATCGCCAACATGCGCGAAGGCAAGGCCGCCGGGGTGGTGCAGCCACGTGCATTGATGGAAAAAGTGCTGCCGCAGCTGGACGCGGTGATCAAACCCACCGCCGAGGAAAGCCTGTTCTGGGGCCCGATCCGCAACATGCCCGAGGACTTTTCCGCCGAGGACAAGGCCAGGCTCAGCGCCGAGTACAAGCGCATGATCGAGAACCGGATCATGCCGGCCTATCGTTCCCTGCGCGGTTTCATCGCCACCGAATACATGGCCGCCGCGCGCAGCACCGATGGCATGGCCGCGCTGCCCAATGGTCGCGCCTGGTATGCACACAATGTTGCCAGCAGCACCTCACCGGCGCGCACACCGGCCGAAATCCACGCGCTGGGCGAGCAGGAGGTCAAGGACCTGCAGGCACGCATCGATGCGGTGATGAAGCAGGCCAGGATCCGCGGCTCGCAGCAGAAAGCCTTCAACGCGATGCGCAACGACCGCCAGTTCGTGTTCCGCGACGCCAACGCCCTGCTGGCGCGCTATGCAGAGACCGGCGTGCGGGTGAATGCCGCCGTGCCCGCACTGTTCAACGAGCAGCCCAAGGCCAACCTGGAAATCAAACCCGTGGAGGCCGAGCGCGCCGCCACTTCCAGCGCCGCCAGCTACCAGCCGGGCAGCGCTGATGGCCAGCAACCAGGCGTGCTTTACGTCAATACCAGCGACCTGCCCTCACGCAAGCGCTGGGCAGTGACGATGCAGTACCTGCACGAGGCCATTCCCGGCCATCACTACCAACTGGGCGCGCAGCAGGAACTGACTGCACTGCCGCGCTTCCGCCGCCTTGGTGGCGATGTCGCCTATGTGGAAGGCTGGGGCCTGTACGCCGAATCGCTCGGCCAGGAACTGGGCCTGTACAGCGACCCCTACGATCAGCTCGGCTATCTGCAGACCACCTTGCTGCGCACCGTGCGGCTGGTCGCCGACACCGGCCTCAATGCCGCCGGCTGGAGCCGCCAGCAGGCCACCGAATACATGGTCAAGAACGCCGACATTCCGGCCGCCGATGCCGCCTCCGAGGTCGAGCGCTTCATGGCCTTGCCCGGCCAGACCCTGGCCTACCGCGTAGGCGAGATCAAGATCCGCCTGCTGCGTGACAAGGCCAAGGCCGAACTCGGTGATCGCTTCGACCCACGCGAGTTCCATCATGAAATCCTCAAGGACGGCTCCATGCCATTGGAGATCCTTGAAGCCAAGATCGACCGCTGGATCGCCAGCAAGAAAGCCTGATCACCTACCCAGGAGCCGCCATGCCACGCTGGAAACCCCGACTCGCCCTGCTCTGCCTGTTCGCGTGCTCCAGCCTGGCCGCTGCCGCCCCCTTGGCGCCGCCTGATGCGGGCATCGACGGCTTGATGCAGCGCTACGACGGCCAGGTTCCCGGCGCTTCTGTGCTGGTATTGAAAGATGGCCAGCCGGCATTCCGCCGCAGCTACGGACTGGCCGTGGTCGAAGACGGCACTGCGGTCACCCCGGCCAGCAATTTCCGCCTGGCCTCGGTCAGCAAGCAGTTCACCGCCGCGGCAATCCTGCTGCTGGCCGAAGACGGCAAGCTGGGCATCGATGACCCACTGAAGAAGTGGCTGCCCAGCCTGCCCGCCGTGGCCGACACGATGACCCTGCGGCAGCTGCTCAGTCACACCAGCGGCCTGCTCGACTATGAAGAGCTGATGGACCCGGCGGATACCCGCCAGGTCCATGACGCCGACGTGCTGCAACTGCTGCAGAAAGAGAACCGGACTTACTTCACGCCGGGCAGTGACTACCGCTACAGCAATAGCGGCTATGCCTTGCTGGCGCTGGTGGTGGGCAAGGCATCGGGCAGCGACTTCGCCAGCTTCCTGCGCCAGCGCATCTTCCTGCCGCTGGGCATGAGCAACACCTACGCGCACCAGGACGGCATCGATGAGGTGCCCAACCGCGCCTATGGCTACAGCCAGATCGATGGCCGCTGGCAGCGTACCGACCAGAGCACCACCAGTGCCGTGCTCGGCGATGGCGGCATCTATTCCTCCATTGACGATCTGGCCAAGTGGGATGCGGCGTTGTACGACGAACGCCTGCTGAAAGCAGCGTCACTGAAACTGGCGTTCAGCCCGGCAACGAAAACCACTGAACCCGACGTTCCGTTCTATGGCTTCGGCTGGCGCATCAATGGGGAAGCGCTGTGGCATAGCGGCGAGAGCATCGGCTTCCGCAATGTGGTCGTGCGTTATCCGACGCAGAAGCTGACGGTGATCGTGTTGAGCAACCGCAACGAACCCGAACCCTATGCACTGGCCATCGACATCGCCCGGCGCTGGCTGGATGCTGCGCGATGAATCTGCTTGGCATCCACCATGTTGCGGTGATTGCCACCGACTACGCGCGTTCGCGTGACTTCTACGTGCGCATCCTCGGGCTGGAAGTGATTGCCGAGAATTACCGCGACGCGCGTGACTCCTGGAAGCTGGACCTGCGCCTGCCCGATGGCAGCCAATTGGAATTGTTCTCCTTCCCGAACCCTCCCGCACGCCCCAGCCGCCCGGAAGCCCGCGGACTGCGCCACCTCGCCTTCCGTGTCGCGGCGCTGGACGATGTAGTGGCCCACCTGCAACGCGAAGGCGTAGCCTGCGAGCCGGTACGCGTGGACGAATTCACCGGCAGCCGCTTCACCTTCTTCGCCGACCCCGACGACCTACCGCTGGAACTCTACGAGACCCCAGCCAGGTAGTGCCGAGCCATGCTCGGCAGAGGCTTTCCTGGCGAAAAGCTGCCCTCACCCCAACCCCTCTCCCGCCAGCGGGAGAGGGGCTGAAGCAAGCGATGCCGCTACCCCGTAGTGCCGAGCCACGCTCGGCAGGCGCTTTCCTGGCAACACACCAGCGCAACGGATTGCAGGAACGGCGTAAGCCGCGAAGCCAAAGCAAGATCAACAGCGATAAAGCCAACCCCTCCCCAACCCTCCCCTTCGCCTTCGGCCAAAGAGAGGGCGCAACAACAGGTCACATTCCGACCGTATCCACGTCCCTGGTCCTAATGACTTCCGGCGCATTGTCGCCGGCCCGGCCGTGGCGGAAGGTTGCGGTCATCATCCAAGGAGAGGTTGGGTTCCCATGCTGCAGATCCGTGGTCTGTCGAAAACCTACGCCAATGGCGTACACGCACTGAAAAATGTCGATCTCGACATTCCCCGCGGCATGTTCGGCCTGCTTGGTCCCAATGGCGCCGGCAAGTCCTCCTTGATGCGAACCCTGGCCACCCTGCAGGAGGCCGATTCCGGCAGCGCCACCTTGACCACCGCCGATGGGGCCAGCATCGACATCCTGCGCGACAAGGATGCGCTGCGCCGCAAGCTCGGCTACCTGCCACAGGACTTCGGCGTCTACCCCAAGGTCAGCGCACTCGACCTGCTCGACCATTTCGCCGTACTGAAGGGCCTGACCGCGCGCAAGCAGCGCAAGGAAGTGGTCGAAGCCCTGCTGCAGCAGGTCAACCTCTGGGATGCACGCAAGCGCAAGCTCGGCACCTATTCCGGTGGCATGCGCCAGCGTTTCGGCATCGCCCAGGCGCTGCTGGGCAACCCGCAGCTGGTGATCGTCGACGAACCCACCGCCGGCCTGGACCCGGAAGAGCGCAACCGCTTCCTCAACCTGCTGGCCGAGATCGGCGAGAACGTAGCGGTGATCCTGTCCACGCACATCGTCGAGGACGTCACCGACCTGTGCCCGACCATGGCCATCATGAACAAGGGTGAGGTGCTGCTGACCGGACGTCCCACCGATGCCATCAATGCATTGCAGTCACAGGTCTGGCGCAGGCAGGTGGCCAAGGCCGCGCTGCCTGACTACGAAAGCCGGTTTACCGTGCTGTCGACGCGACTGGTTGGCGGCCACCCGGTGATCCACGTATTCGCCGACAACTGCCCTGAAGCAGGCTTCGAACCGGTAGCACCGGGCCTGGAGGACGTCTACTTCCAGCGCCTGCGCCTGCAGGCGCAGGCCGCCTGACGGAGACGACCATGACCCTCGCCTTCCTGCGCTTCGAGCTACGCGAGCAGCTGCGTTCTCCCTTGTTGTGGCTGCTTGCGGTGCTGTTCGCCCTGCTCGCCTTCGGTGCCGCCTCCAGCGACGCCGTCCAGATCGGTGGCGGCATCGGCAATGTGCATCGCAATGCACCGTCGGTGATCGCCAGCTTCATGACCTCCTTCACCCTGCTCGGGCTGCTGGTGGTTACCTTGTTCGTCAGCAATGCATTGCTGCGCGACTTCGAACTCGGCACCTCGGAACTGGTGTTCTCCAGCCCGATCAAACGCCGCGACTACCTGCTTGGGCGGCTTGGCGCGGCCCTGCTGGCCAGCCTGCTGATGTACGTGATCATCGGCATCGGGTTGTTCATCGCCCAGTTCATGCCGTGGATCGATGCCGCCCGGCTGGGGCCAGTGTCACTGCGGCCCTATCTGTGGTCGTTCGCCTTCATGGTGCTGCCGAACGTGCTGTTCACCACCGCCCTGCTGTCCGTGCTGGCGGTTACCACCCGCAACATCCTGTGGGTCTATATCGGCGTCATCGTGTTCTTCGTGCTGTACGGCGTCAGCCGCGCCCTGCTGGCCGACATCGACAACATGCGCATCGCCTCGCTGCTCGATCCACTTGGCATGCGCGCGATGAGCCATGCAACACGCTACTGGTCGGCCGAAGAGCGAAACACCGGCCTGCCTGCGTTCACCGGCTACCTGCTGGAGAACCGCGTATTGTGGCTGGCGGTGACCGGCGCGTTGTTCGTCGCGACGTTCGCCCTGTTCCGCACCGAGCGCAGCGGCACCGGCCGCAAGCGGGGCAGGAAGGTGGCCAGCGTCGCTACCACCGACGGCAAACGCAGCAATGTGATTGCACCCAAGGTCACTCCCAGCTTCAACGCTGCAACCGGTTGGCGGCAGCTGCTGCGTCAGGTCGGCTTCGATGCGCTGGGCGTGTTCCGCAGTGCGCCGTTCCTGGTGCTGCTGGTACTGGGCATGGCCAACTTCATTCCCAGCGCCCTGCACCGTCAGACCATGTACGGCACACCCAGCTGGCCGGTGACCTCGCAGATGCTGGAAGCGCTGCAGGGTAGCTACAGCTTCCTGTTGATCATCATCGTGCTGTTCTATGCCGGCGAGCTGGTTTGGCGGGAACGCAGCGCGCGCATCGCCGGTATCAGCGATGCCATGCCGGTGCCGAACTGGGTGCCGCTGCTGGGCAAGTTCCTCACCCTGATCGCGGTGGTGGTCGCGTTCCAGGCCATTGGCGGCCTTACCGCCATTGCCATCCAGCTGAGCAAGGGCTACACCCAGATCGAGCCCTTGCTGTACGTCAAGACGCTGGCCCTGAACTCGGTGGTCTACATCCTGATGGGCGGCATGGCCTTGGTGCTGCAGGTGCTGAGCAACAACAAGTTCATGGGTTATGCGCTGCTGATCCTGTTGCTGATCGGGCAGTCGGTGCTGGGCATGCTCGACTACACCCAGAACCTGTACAACTTCGGCAGCTGGCCGAATGCGCCGTACTCGGACATGAATGGCTACGGTCACTTCCTGACCGGGCAACTGGCCTTCCAGGGCTACTGGGTGCTGTTCCTGCTGGTATTGCTGCTGCTGTGCGCCGCCCTGTGGGTACGTGGCGTGGATTCGGGCTGGCGGCAGCGCCTGCGCCTGGCCAGACAGCGCCTGCGCGGCCCGTTGGGTGCAGGCCTGGCGGCGGCGGTGCTGGCCTTCATCGCCTGCGGCGGCTGGCTGTACTGGAACACCAACATCCGCAATGAATTTGTCTCGCCGGACCAGCAGCTCGACCTCCAGGCCCGCTACGAGCGCGACTATCGCAAGTACAAGGACCTGCCGCAGCCGCGCATCATCGCCATCGACAACAACGTCGACCTGCACCCGGAAACCCAGTCCGTGCGCATCGACGGCGTCTACCGCGTGCGCAATACCCATGCGACCGCCATCCCCGACATCCACGTAGCGATGGGCGATGACAAGACCCTGGCCAGCATCGAGATGGGCGGCGCCAAGCTGACCACCCACGATGAGGAACTGGGCTACCGCATCTACCACCTGGATGTACCGATGGCTCCGGGCGAGGAGCGCGATATCCGCTTCACCGTCGACATCCATCCCAACGGCATCACTTCCGACCAGGCACAGACCCAGATCGTCGACAACGGCAGCTTCTTCAACAGCCGCGTGTTACCGGCCTTTGGCTATGACAGCGGCGCCGAGATCGACGACCGCAACGAACGCCGCAAGCGCGACCTCGGCGAACCGACGCGCATGCCCAAGCTGGAGGATGAAGCCGCGCGCGCCAATACCTACATCTCCAACGATTCGGACTGGCTGGATTTCCGCAGCACCGTCTGCACCGCACCGGACCAGATCGCGCTGGCACCGGGTTACCTGCAGAAGGAGTTTGAACGCGATGGCCGTCGCTGCTTCAGCTACGCCATGGACCGGCCGATGCTGAACTTCTACGCCTATCTGTCGGCACGCTGGCAGGTGAAGAAGGCTGCTTACAAAGACATCCCGATCGAGATCTACTACGACGCCAAGCATCCGTACAACGTGGACCGGATGATCGAAGGTGTGCAGAAGTCACTGGCTTATTACGAAGCCAACTTCAGCCCGTACCAGCACAAACAGGTGCGCATCATCGAGTTCCCCGGCTACCAGTCATTCGCGCAGAGCTTTGCCAACACCATCCCCTACTCGGAGTCGATCGGCTTCATCGCCGACCTGCGCGACAAGGATGATGTCGACTATGTGTTCTATGTCACCGCGCATGAAGTGGCGCACCAGTGGTGGGCACACCAGGTGATCGGCGCCAACGTGCAAGGCGCCACGGTGCTGTCCGAATCGCTGTCGCAATACTCTGCGTTGATGGTGATGGAGAAGGAATACGGACGCGGCCACATGCGCCAGTTCCTGAAGGATGAGCTGGACAGGTATCTATCTGGCCGCGGTGGCGAAGATGTCGAAGAACTGCCGCTGTACCGGGTGGAGAACCAGCAGTACATCCATTACCAGAAGGGTTCGCTGGTGTTCTATCGCCTGCGTGAGGAAATGGGCGAGGAAGCGTTGAACCGCGCCCTGTCCCGCTTCATCCAGGCCAAGGCCTTCCAGCAACCGCCGTATACCACCTCGGCCGAACTGCTGGAGTTCATCCGCGCCGAAGCCAAGCCCGAGCAGCAGGGTCTGATCACCGACCTGTTCGAGAAGATCAGCTTCTACGACAACCGCGTGGTCGAGGCCAACGCCAAGAAGCGGGCGGACGGCCGCTACGACGTGACCCTGCAGCTGCATGCGGACAAGCGCTATGCCGACGGCATGGGCAAGGAGACCGCAGGCACGCTGGACGACTGGATCGAGGTCGGTGTGTTCGCCAAGGGCGCGTCTGGCAAGGAACGCGATGAAAAGGTGCTGTACCTGCAGCGCCACCACATCACCGCCGCTGCCCCGAGCATCACCGTTACCGTCGACCAGAAGCCCGATGAGGCCGGCTTCGACCCGTACAACAAGCTGATCGACCGGGTTTCCGCCGACAACCGCAAGCGGGTGACGGTGCAGTAAGCGAGATGTGAGCGACACACGGCTTAAGCCCCTCTCCCGCGCGCGGGAGAGGGGTTGGGGTGAGGGCAGCTTCTGGGGCATTTCCGGGGAAGCCCCTGCCGAGCATGGCTCGGCACTACAGGTCCCGCCCCTGCTCAAAGCCCCTCTCCCGCATGCGGGAGAGGGGTTGGGGTGAGGGCAGCTTCTGAGGCATTGCCGGTGAAAGCCCCTGCCGAGCATGGCTCGGCACTACAGGGCTGCAAAATCTGCTGCACTGCGGATTCCGTACGGGACCGAATGCGGTTACATTCGGCCCGTAACAGCGCCGCCGGCAGCTGACCAAACCCACCCTGGGAGGGGACACATGCGTACGACTTTCAAGACCCTGCTGCTGGCCCTGCCGCTGCTGGCCGCCGGCTTCTCTGCCAGCGCCAGTGACAGCGCCGCCGGCCGCTGGCGCACCATCGACGACGAAACCGGCCGGGTGAAGTCCATCGTCGAGATCAGCCAGGCCGCCAACGGCACGCTCAGCGGCAAGGTGCTGCAGGTACTGCAGTCCGACCAGGGTCCGCACCCGGTCTGCAACAAGTGTGAAGGTGCCAACAAGGGCAAGCCGATCGAAGGCATGACCATCCTCTGGAATGTCCGTCCGGACGGCGCCAACAAGTGGGCCAACGGCACCATCCTGGACCCGGCCAAGGGCAAGACCTACAGCTCCAAGGTCGCGCTGGTGGACAACGGCCGCAAGCTGGATGTCTCCGGCTGCATCGCCTTCATCTGCCGCACCCAGACCTGGCTGCGCGACCAGTAAGCCGCTCAAAGCCTTTGCTTGAAGCCCCTCTCCCGCCTGCGGGAGAGGGGTTGGGGTGAGGGGGAGCGTTTAGCTAGAAAGTCAAAAGCTCCCCCCATCCGCCCCTTCGGGGCACCTTCTCCCGTAGACGGGAGAAGGGAAGGCCCAGGTTTCGCTCCCTGTCTGGCAAGCCCCGAGCCCCGGCCTCCCGGGGCTGCTTCTTTCCGGCCATGCGATAATCCCCGGTCCCCTGCCGCAAACCATCGCCATGACCCGCAACGCCCTAGTCACCAATGCCCTGCCCTACGCCAACGGCCCGCTGCACCTCGGCCACCTGGTAGGTTACATCCAAGCCGACATCTGGGTGCGTGCGCGGCGAATGATGGGCGAGAAGGTCTGGTACGTCTGCGCCGATGACACCCACGGCACGCCGATCATGCTGGCCGCGGAGAAGGCCGGGGTGACCCCGGAAACCTTCATCGCCAACATCCAGGCCGGCCATGAACGCGATTTCGCCGCCTTTGGCGTGGATTTCGACCATTACGACTCGACCAACTCGGCCACCAACCGCGAGCTGACCGAGGCGCTGTACGCCAAACTCGACGCCGCCGGCCATATCAGCCGTCGCTCGGTGGCGCAGTTCTACGACCCGGCCAAGGGCATGTTCCTGCCCGACCGTTACATCAAGGGCACCTGCCCGAACTGCAAATCGCCCGACCAGTACGGCGACAACTGCGAAGTCTGTGGCGCCACCTATGGCCCTACCGACCTGATCGAGCCGAAGTCGGTGGTGTCCGGCGCCACCCCGGAAATGCGCGATTCGGAGCACTACTTCTTCGAAGTCGGCCGTTTCCAGGAGTTCCTGCGCGAATGGTTGGCCGGCGACGTGGCCCTGCCCGGCGTGAAGGCCAAGCTCGCCGAGTGGCTGGATGCCGAGGGCGGCCTGCGCGCGTGGGACATCTCGCGTGACGCGCCCTACTTCGGCTTCGAGATCCCCGGCGCACCGGGCAAGTACTTCTACGTGTGGCTGGACGCGCCGATCGGTTACCTGTCCAGCTTCAAGAACCTGTGCGCCAGGACCGGCGACGACTTCGACGCCGTGCTCGCCGCCGACAGCAACACCGAACTGCACCACTTCCTCGGCAAGGACATCGTCAACTTCCACGGCCTGTTCTGGCCGGCGGTGCTGAAGGGCAGCGGCCTGCGCACCCCGACCAAGTTGCACGTCAACGGCTACCTGACCGTGGACGGCGCCAAGATGAGCAAGTCGCGCGGCACCTTCATCATGGCCCGCACCTACCTGGATGCCGGCCTGGCACCGGAAGCGCTGCGCTATTACTTCGCCGCCAAGTCCTCCGGCGGCGTCGACGATCTCGATCTGAACCTGAGCGACTTCACCGCCCGCGTTAACGCTGATCTGGTCGGCAAGTTCGTCAACCTGGCCAGCCGCTGCGCCGGCTTCATCGCCAAGCGCTTCGACGGCAAGCTGGCCGACGCGCTGCCGGACCAGGCCCAGTACGGCCGTTTCATCGCTGCGCTGGCACCGATTCGTGAGGCCTACGAGCGCAACGACGCGGCCGCTGCCATCCGCCTGACCATGGCGCTGGCCGATGAAGCGAACAAGTACATCGACGACACCAAGCCGTGGGTCATCGCCAAGCAAGAGGGTGCCGACGCCGAACTGCAGGCGGTCTGCACCCAGGGCTTGAACCTGTTCCGCGTGCTGGTTACTGCCCTCAAGCCGGTGTTGCCGGCCACGGCACTGCAGGCCGAAAGCTTCCTCAACGCCCCGGTCCACGGCTGGGACGACATCACCACACCGCTGACCGCACACAGCATCGCCGCCTACGTGGCGCTGTTCACCCGTATCGACCCCAAGATGATTGACGCAATGACCGACGCCTCCAAGGACACCCTCACCGCCCAGCCCGCCACCGAGGCCAAGCCGGCCAAGGCTGAAAAGCCCGCCAAGGCCGAAGTGAAGGCCGAGGCCAAGGCCGAAGGTGAAGCTTCCGCGTACATCGGCATCGACGATTTCGCCAAACTCGACCTGCGCATCGGCAAGGTGCTGGAATGCGGCTTCGTTGAAGGCTCCGACAAGCTGCTGCGCTTCCTGCTGGATGCCGGCGACCTCGGCCAGCGGCAGATCTTCTCCGGCATCCGCGGCAGCTATGCCGAGCCGGAAGCGCTGGTCGGCCGCAATGTGGTGTTCATCGCCAACCTGGCCCCGCGCAAGATGCGCTTCGGCCTGAGCGAAGGCATGATTCTGTCGGCCGGTTTCGACGGCGGCGCACTGGCGCTGCTGGATGCCGATGGCGGAGCACTGCCGGGCATGCCGGTTCGCTGAAGCAGGGAGTCGGGAAGGGAGAATCGGGCGTCGTAGAAGCAGGAGCATGGCTTCATGAGGTTCCGATTTCTCCCGGCCAAGCAATGTCTGGAAAAGAAACCTAGCCGTCGCGATGTCGGGAATATCGGCCCTGCCGGTTCCCGTTTCCCAACTCCCTGTTCCCGGCACTCATGCAACTAGCCCTCTTCGACTTCGATCACACCATCACCGTCTGTGACACCTATAGCCGGTTTCTGCGTCGTGTGGCCACGCCGGAGCAGCGCGCGCAGGGGTGGTGGCGGGTTGGCCCGTGGGTGCTGGCCTATCGGCTGAAACTTATCTCGGCTGAACGCATCCGCCGCCGCGTCACTGCACAGGTGTTCACTGGCCGCCACGCGGGTGAGATCAGCCAGATGGCCAGCGACTATGCACGCGAGCAGTTGCCGGAAATGGTGCGTCCAGAGATGCTGGAGCAGATCCAGTGGCACAAGGCACAGGGCCATACCGTGGTGGTCGTGTCCGGTTCACTGGATCTATACCTGCAGCACTGGTGCGGGCGGATGGGCCTGCAGATGATCTGCAACCGGCTCGAGGTGCAGGACAACCGCTTCACCGGCCGCTACGCCGAGGGCGACTGTGGCGCGCGCAAGGTGGCCTTGATACGCAAGCGTTTTGACCTGGGCAAGTACCAGCGAATTCACGCCTACGGCGACAGCAGCGAAGACAAGCCCATGCTGGCGCTGGCACATGAGCGCTGGTATCGCGGCAAATGCCTGACCTGAGCCCCTCTCCCGCCGGGAGCGGGGTTGGGGTGAGGGCGAATAGCAGGACTCTCAAATGACTACCCAACCCCCATCAGACGCTGCACGCCCCCCTCTCCCGCAGGGAGAAGGGCAGGCTGCACTGGTCGAACGCCTCGATCGCCTGCTGCCACAGACCCAATGCGGCCAGTGCGGCTACGACGGCTGCCGCCCATATGCCGAGGCAATGGCAACCGGTGAGACCGGCATTGACCACTGCCCGCCAGGCGGTGATGCGGGTGCACGTGCACTGGCGCATGTGCTGGGAGTGCCGGCCCTGCCCTACGACCGCAGCCGCGGCGAGCACAAACCGGCGCAGGTCGCGGTCATCGTCGAAGCCGACTGCATTGGCTGCACCAAGTGCATCCAGGCCTGCCCCGTCGATGCCATCGTCGGCGGTGCCAAATACATGCACACGGTGCTGGCCGACCTGTGCACCGGCTGCGAGCTGTGCATCCCGCCCTGTCCAGTCGATTGCATCGAGCTGCAGGCTGTCCCGAACCCCGGCTTTGTGGGAGCGGCGTAAGCCGCGAAGCTCGTGGAAACCGAGCTGGCGAAGATCCCTATCGCGGCATCAAACCATAAAAACGCAGCAGCTCCAGATCATGTTGAACGCTGCGACTCAAGCATTGCCAGCTTCGCGGCTTACGCCGCTCCCACAAACAGCTGCAGTGCTCCCTCAGTACTCGTCATCCTCGCCTTTCGGCGGCAGTGGCGGCACGGTGTACTGGTGCCCGTGCGCACGACAATCCGCTATCAAGGCCTCCGCATCGGCCCGCACTATCGCGCGTGTGCCCAGCGGATAGCGGTCGTCCTCGACCAGATCCGTGCGCAGGTCGGTAAACGGTGAGAACGAGGCCGATACCGCATAGCGCTCTTCCGAGGTAGCCAGCGCATCACCGCCCCACCAGCGGATCAACGATTGCGCGTTGTCCCAGATCAGCACCGTTTCCACCGTGCCGCCGGCGAGCTGGTAGCCAACCGCGCAGAAGCGGTTGGGAACGCTGCGGTCACCATGGCGCCGTACCGTGTTGCGCAGCTCCGCCTCGATCAGCTTGAACTGCGGGTAATCCAAGGGCTCGATGCGCTGCACCGGCGCTTGCGCGTAGATCATCTTCGACAGCGGCGCCGGTGCTGCCACCGACACGCTGGCCCCCATGCCTGCCAGGACACAACACAGCGCGAACAACAGACGGCTTCTCATTCCTTTCCCTTGCCTCCCTGCAAAGACATCACCAGCCTCACGGCTGGATCTGCCCGGGCACCATCGCACCCGGGCCAGACCCGCGATAGCGGTGCCGTCCGCTTACGGTACAGCCGCAGTGATCACGATCTCGATCTTCCATTCCGGATTGGCCAGCTTGGCCTGCACGGTGGCGCGCGACGGTGTTGCGCCTTGCGGCACCCACTTGTCCCAGGCTTCATTCATGCCGGCGAAATCCGCCAGGTCAGCCAGGAAGATCTCGGCGCGCAGGATCTTGGTCTTGTCGGTCGGCGCCAGGCGCAGCAGATCGTCGATGGCCTGCAGTACCTGCTCGGTCTGGCCCACGATATCGGCGCTGGTATCTTCCGGCACCTGCCCGGCCAGATAGGCCACGCCGTTGTGGATGGTCATTTCCGACATGCGCGGGCCGGTATCGAAGCGTTGGATCATGGGGGTGACTCCGTGTTGTGGATGTAGCCGCCATTGTGAGGGCAAGCGGAAGTTTCAGGCGTTTCTTTGCGTGAACGACGCCACGACACAAACGCTACCAGCAGCAGCCAGCCCACCACCACGGCGATCACCAGCTTCTGCCCGAGTCCGCGCGGGCTGCCACGCCACAGCACATGCAGCCATAGCCCGGCGAAGGCGAACCATGCCCAGCCCCAGGTCAGCCAGTACAGCCCCCGCCAACGCACATCACGACCGAAGCACCAGGCCTGCAACAGCATCGCAACGGTCACGCACAGGAATGCGGTTTGCGCCGCCAGACCGTGTACCAGGGGCGCCAGCAGCGGCGCATGCTGCGGCAACCAGCTGTCGCCAATCGCAACCGCAGCCAGACCGAGCCCGGCCAGCACGAACAAACTGGGGGGCAGGCCGCGCCGGGCGCTGCCGTGCGCCTGCCGGTACAGCATTACCCCAAGCACGGCGATGGCCAGCGCCAGCAGACAATAGGCGACGCGCAGCAGGATGCCGTACGGGCCGTGCAGGTACAGACTGAGGGTTGCGCGAACCCAATCCAGATCATCGCGCGCAAACTGCAGGCTGATGGCAATGGCCGAGAACAGCAGCAGGGCCAGCACCACGGCCAAGGCCAGCGCTGCCGATTGCCAAGCCCGTCCATGCGAACCACGCCCCATGCCCCTGCCCCTGCGTTCGAATTACCCAGTCTAGTCTGCCTGCGGCCGCTACGCTGACTGAAGGCGGTGAAAACGCGACAGCGCATGCATGCAGCCATCATCACGCGTGAGGACTAGTCTTATGCGTCCGCGCCGCACCAGCGCATAGCCCTATCCGCCTGCATGACCGCGTCCTCCACGCCTTCGGAACCTTCCGCGCCGGTTTGGCGGCGCATGGCCGCCATCCTCGTCACCCTGGCCATCATGGCAATGGCGTTGCATGCGCTGGCGGGTGAGTTCAGCGATCACGGTTACCACCAGATCCGCGCCGCCGTGCGCGGGCTGTCATGGGCGCAGTTGGGTCTGGCCACGCTGTTGGGCATGGCCAGCTATGCCTGCCTGATCGGATTCGATGCGATTGGCCTGCGCCGCGCCAGGCATCCCCTGCCCGCCGCCCGCGTCGGCATCACCGCCTTCCTGGCCCACGCCGCAGGGCAGACCCTTGGCTTCGCCGCACTGACCGGTGGTGCCATCCGCGTGCGCAGCTACGGCCGTGCCGGGCTCAGCCTGGGCGAGATCGGCCAGGTGGTGCTGATGAGCACCCTGGGCTTCGTGTTCGGTGCCTGGCTGCTGCTTGGCCTGGCCTTGCTGCTGGAACCAGGCGCCGCCGCCTTGGCGCTGCCCATCTCGGCCACGACGGTGCATGCCCTCGGCATCGGCGTGTTGGTCGGTTTCGCCGCGATGTTGCTGTTGGTCGGCCGCGACGGCCGCAGCGTCGGTTGGGGCACGCACCGGATGTGGATTCCTGACCGTCGCACGGTACTGGAAGTAACCGTACTGAGCGTGGTTGAGCTGTGCCTGGCCTCGGCCGCGTTCTACGTCCTGCTGCCGGCGCAGGCCGAGGTCGGCTTCATCGGCTTCGTTGGCCTGTATCTGGTCGCGGTGGTGGCCGGACTGATCTCCACAGTGCCCGCAGGCTTGGGCGTATTCGAGTGGAGCCTGCTCAAGCTGCTGCCGCAGGTGGCGCCGGCCGCCATCCTCGCCGCCGCCGTGGCCTATCGCATCACCTATTACCTGCTGCCGTTATTCCTTTCCGCGTTGCTGGCCGCCCTGGCCAGCGTGCGTCGCCCGCTGCGCAGCGGTGCCGGTACCGCCTGGACGGTGATCCGCCCCTGGCTGCCGCAACTGATCGCACTGGCCGTGTTTGCGGCCGGCGCACTGCTGCTGATCGACGGCACGCTGCCAGTGCCCCATCAGCGGGTGTTGCCGGCATCGCTGCCGATCGTGGAGACCTCACACCTGCTTGGCAGTCTGGGCGGCGTGTTGTTGCTGTTGATCGGACAAGGCCTGCAGCGGCGCAGCCATGCCGCGTGGATGCTGGCATTGGCGCTGTGCATCGCCCTGCCCGTGCCGGCCTGGTTGCGTGGCGGCCATCTGACCGTAGCCCTGGCCTTGCCGCTGGTGGCGGTGGCGCTGTGGGCGGCCCGGCGCGAGTTCTACCGCGAAGGTGCCTTGCTCGACGAGGCATGGTCGTGGCCATGGCTGCGCAATGTCGCGCTGGTGCTGGTGGCGACGGTGTGGTTGCTGTTCTTCGTCTACAGCCACGTCGAATACCAGAACGAACTGTGGTGGCAATTCGCCACCTCCGGCAACGCACCACGTGCGCTGCGCGCCTTGCTGCTGGTCTGCATCGCGCTGGTCGTATTCGGGCTTGCACGTTTGCTGCACAGCACCCGCAGCCCCCTGCCCTTGCCGGATGCGGCAACACTGGAGCAGCTGCGCCCGGTGCTCGCCTTGGCCGAAGATACCCAGGCCTGCGTGGCGATGACCGGCGACAAGGCGATCCTGCGCAGCGAGGCCGGCGATGGCTTTGTGATGCTGCAGCGCTACGGCGGTTCGCTGGTGGCGATGGGCGACCCGGTCGGGCCGCCAGCAGTAGCAGCAGCGTTGATCTGGAAGTTCCGCGAGGAGGCTGATCGACTCGGCCTGCGCCCGGTGTTCTACCAGACCAGCGACAGGTACTGGCAGCACTACCTGGACCTTGGCCTGACGCTGGTGAAACTGGGCGAGGAGGCAATGGTGCCATTGCAGGATTTCAGCCTGGCCGGCAGCGAACGGGCCGATCTGCGCCAGGCATGGAACAAGGGCAAACGCAGCGGCCTGAGCTTCAGGCTGGCAGCGGCCAGCGAAGTTCCCGCTTTGCTGGATACGCTGGAAGAAATCTCCGAGGCATGGCTGGACGAGAAGGCCGGCGAAGAAAAAGGGTTCTCGCTGGGCAGCTTCGAGCCCGGTTACCTGTGCCGCTTTCCGGTGGCGCTGGTCGAGGCGGACGGACGCATCGTCGCCTTCGCCAACATCTGGCAGGCACCGGCAGGCCATGAGCTGTCGGTTGACCTGATGCGACACCGCCCGGATGCGCCCAAGGGCACGATGGACTTCCTGTTCATAGAATTGTTCCTGTGGGGCGCGGCCAATGGCTATACCCGCTTCTCGCTCGGCATGGCACCGCTCACAGGCCTGGCCCAGCATCGCCTTGCGGGCCGCTGGAACCGGTTTGCCAATCTGGTCGCGCGCCATGGAGAGCGCTTCTATGGTTTCAGCGGGCTGCGTCGTTTCAAGTCCAAGTTCGCACCACAGTGGCGGCCCCGTTATCTGGCTGCGCCCGGTGGCGTGCATCTACCGGCTGCGCTGCTGGATGTGACCCGTTTGATTTCGCTGGACCCCAGCAGGAAATAAGCAAGTTGGTTTGCTGTCTCTTATACACATCTGACGCTGCCGACGACGGAGA
>NZ_JBXFWM010000012.1:0-85223 GCF_056856655.1 Stenotrophomonas sp. STEN033 | reverse complement strand
AAATTTCCCGCTTCGGTTTGTGGTTTTTTGGTGAAATTCGGGGGCGGTCAGCCCGCCGAGGCTGTCGTGAGGTATCTCGGTGTTGTAATCGGCTAGCCACTGCTCCGCCTGTTCGCGTACTTCTCCGAGATTGCGGAAGACGTGCATATCCAGCACGCCACGACGGAAGCTGCCATTGAAGCGTTCGATGAAGCCGTTCTGCATCGGCCGTCCTGGCTCGATGAAATCCAGCGCGATGTTCTTGCGCTCGGCCCATTCCGCTAACGCCAAGGCGATGAATTCGGGACTATTGCCCAGGCGAAGCTTTGCGGGGTAACCGCGCCGCGCAGCGACTCGCTCCAAGGTCCGGATGACTCTCGTAGCGGGCAGATTCAGATCAACTTCGATGGCCAATGCTTCGCGGCTGAAATCATCTATTACGTTGAATGTCCGGAACCGTCGTCCATCCCAAAGCGCATCGGACATGAAGTCGATCGACCAGCTGCCGTTGATCTGCACACCGGCCGCCAGGGGCATCGGGTGCCGGTTTGGAAGGCGCTTCTTCCCCCGTCGACGCTGATTTAGCTTCATAAGGCAGTACACACGCCAGACACGCTTGTGATTCCATACCAAACCGCGGCGACGAATCAGTTGAAACAGCTTGCCGAAGCCGCGCTCCGGAAAACGCTCAAAGAGCTCGGCCAATAGCGCGATCACCTCTTCGTCCCGATCCGGTCGATGACGGTAGCGTGCCGTCGACCGTGGCATTCCAATCGCCGCACAGGCCCGGCGTTCGCTCCAGCCATGGCGGTCCTGCAGCCAGGCCAAGAGCGGGCGCTTGTGCGCCGGGTCTAAAGCTTTTTTGCAATCAGATCCTTCAACGCATGATTCTCCATCGCCAGTTCGGCGTACATCCGCTTGAGCTTTGCGTGCTCGGCTTCAACGTCGCGCAACCGCTGCACGTCCGAAGCTTCCATGCCGCCGTACTTGGACTTCCAGACGTAGTAAGTCGCATCGGAGATGCCAAGCTCACGGCAGACATCCTTGACCTGCCTTCCAGCCTCAACCTGCTTCAACGTCGTAACGAGCTGACTCTCGGTGAATTTGCTCTTGCGCATCAGTGGTCTCCTTGGGGCTAGTTTGCCCGGAGACCTCTAAGAATGTCTGGATCAAGTTTACGGGCAGGCGACAGCTGGGTAGGTCTTTCCAGGCCGTCTGCTGCATCTGCAGCGGGCTTGGCGACAGCGGGCGGCTGATGGGTGTTTGAGGTGTTGTGAGCGGTGGATTGACCAACGCCATGCCCTTTGCCTACAATTCGCGCCTTCGCCGGAATAGCTCAGTTGGTAGAGCGGCGCATTCGTAATGCGTAGGTCGTAGGTTCGATTCCTATTTCCGGCACCAGATCAGGCCCGCTTTGTGCGGGCCTTTTCTGTGGGCGTCGGCGGGGCGGTGACTTACGCGCTTACGGCTGAGTCGCTGATGCAGTTGCCGGGCTGGTCGTGATGGCGGCAAGCACCGCTGAACTGGGCTTGCTCAATCGGGCTGCCTCCGGCGTTGACGGTGCTGATCTTGCGGGCCGCTATTGAACATGAGGCGTTGCGTCATCGCGCCGGGTCGTCATCTGGCTGTTGAACCTGAACGAGCCTGGCTGTCATGGATCCGCTGGGAGGCGCATTCACCTGTGTCAGGTGCGAGCCGGATGGACAGCTTTGGGTCACATAAACGCGGTCGATGCCAGTGCGGGCAGGGTGAAGTAGGGCCGAGCGCCGCCTGCAATCTGTGCCGGGCTGTGCGGAATCTGCCCCGCGCAAAGCACAGGTGCGACAACGTGTCGCACTCCGCTGCCCGCTTTTGCTGCGCGAAATCATTGTCAATACCTTTCTTAAGTGGTGTGTGAAGGCCTAAAATTGCGGGGCTGAAATCTGACAACCCCCTACATGTCTCCCCGGTGGGCAATCCCCGGGCGCTTGTTTGCGTTTGCATGTATGGGCTTGCCAGGTGCGGCTCTCCCTCGCAATTGGATCGACCGATGATTCCGTTGAAAACTCTTGGACGCTTCTTGCGTCCGGGCCTCATTGTCGCTATGGCCGTCTTGATGACGGGCTGCGACTGGGCCCTGTTTGACCCCAAGGGCCAGATCGCCCGGGATGAACTCACGCTGCTGATCACCTGTACGGTGCTGATGCTGCTGGTGGTCATCCCAGTGATCGTGCTGACGCTGGTGTTCGCGTGGAAGTACCGCGCATCCAACACCAAGGCCCGTTACGAGCCCAACTGGTCTCACTCCACCGCCATCGAAGTGGTGGTCTGGTCGATCCCGTGCATGATCATCCTGGTCCTGGCCGTGCTGACCTGGCGTTCTTCGCATGCGCTGGATCCGTACAAGCCGCTGGAGTCCGATACCAAGCCGGTGGTGATCGAAGCGATCTCGCTGGACTGGAAGTGGCTGTTCGTCTACCCGGAAGAAAACATCGCCGTGGTCAACGAGCTGACCTTCCCGGTTGATGCCCCGCTGAACTTCAAGATCACCGCCGATACGGTGATGAATGCGTTCTTCATTCCGCATCTGGGCAGCATGATCTACTCGATGGCCGGCATGGAAACCAAGCTGCACCTGATCGCCAACGAGGCCGGCAGCTATGAAGGCCGTTCCTCGCATTACAGCGGTGCAGGCTTCAGCAAGATGCATTTCACCGCGCACGCGGTGAGCAACGAGGAATACCAGGCCTGGTTGGCCAAGGTGCGCGGCGATGCCAAGGTCATGGACCAGAAGGCATTTACCGAACTCACCACCGAGCAGAACCACGACTGGCACCCGGTGACCTATTACGGCAGCACCGAGAAGGGCCTGTTCGACGCCATCATTGCCAAGCATGCCGGTGAGAACCACCACTTCGGCATGAAGCACGATGGCAAGAAGATGTCGCACGAAGGTGCTGGCCACGAGGCGATGCAGGCCGAAGCCATGGACCACGCTGCGATGGGCCATGACGCGATGGACCACGCCGCCATGAGCCACGAGGCTCCTGCCGCCGCTGCGCCTGCTGCCGCCACGGCTGACGGCCACGCCGGTCACACTGCCAACGAGCCCGCCGAAGCCGCACATGCCGGCCATGGCGCCTCGGGAGAATGACGATGCTTGGAAAACTCTCTCTTGATTCACTGCCGCACGATCCGATCGTGCTTACCACCCTCATCGGCGCGGTGCTGGGCGGCCTGGCTGTTGTAGCCGCGGTCACCAAGTTCAAGCTGTGGGGCTACCTGTGGAAGGAGTGGTTCACCTCGGTGGACCACAAGAAGATCGGCGCGATGTACCTGATCGTGGCGTTCGTGATGCTGCTGCGCGGCTTCTCCGACGCGATCATGATGCGTGCCCAGCAGGCGGTTGCCGCTGGCGGTGCCGAAGGCTATCTGCCGCCACACCACTACGACCAGATCTTCACCGCCCATGGCGTGATCATGATCTTCTTCGTGGCCATGCCGCTGATCACCGGTTTGATGAACCTGGTGGTGCCGCTGCAGATCGGTGCCCGCGACGTTGCCTTCCCGTTCCTGAACTCCCTGAGCTTCTGGCTGTTCGTTGCAGGCTGCGGCCTGATGATGATCTCGCTGTGGATCGGTGAATTCGCCGCGACCGGCTGGTTGGCGTTCCCGCCCTTGTCAGGGTTGGAATACAGTCCAAGCGTCGGTATGGATTACTACATCTGGGCGCTGCAGGTCTCCGGCCTGGGTACCACGCTGAGCGGTATCAACTTCTTCATCACCATCCTCAAGATGCGTAGCCCGGGCATGAAGCTGATGCACATGCCGGTGTTCAGCTGGACCGCCCTGGTCACCAACCTACTGATCATTGCTGCCTTCCCGGTGCTGACCATCACCCTGGTGCTGCTGACCCTGGACCGTTACCTGGGTACGCACTTCTTCACCAACGATGGTGGCGGCAACGCCATGCTGTACATCAACCTGATCTGGATCTGGGGCCACCCCGAGGTCTACATCCTGGTGCTGCCGGCATTTGGTGTGTTCTCTGAAGTGATCGCCACGTTCTCGCGCAAGACCCTGTTCGGTTACAAGGGTATGGTCTACGCCACCTGTGCGATCGGTGTGCTGTCGTTCCTGGTGTGGTTGCACCACTTCTTCACCATGGGCTCGGGTGCCAACGTCAATGCCTTCTTCGGCATCACGACGATGATCATCTCGATCCCGACCGGTGTGAAGATCTTCAACTGGCTGTTCACGATGTACCGCGGCCGCGTGCACTTCACCTCGCCGGTGTTGTGGACGATCGGCTTCATGGTCACCTTCACCATCGGCGGCATGACCGGCGTGATGTTGGCGATCCCGGCCATCGACTTCGTGCTGCATAACTCGCTGTTCCTGATTGCCCACTTCCACAACGTCATCATCGGCGGCGTGGTGTTCGGCATGTTTGCCGGTATCACTTACTGGTGGCCGAAGATGTTCGGCTTCACCTTGAATGAAACCTGGGGCAAGCGCGCGTTCTGGGGCTGGTTCATCGGCTTCTACGTGGCCTTCATGCCGCTGTACGCACTGGGCTTCATGGGTGCTACGCGTCGTATGCAGAGCTACCCGAACATGGACTACCAGCCGTACTTCGTGGTTGCTGCGATTGGTGCTGCGATCATCGCCCTGGGCATCCTGTGCCAGGTGATCCAGATCGCCGTGTCGATCCGCGACCGCAAGAAGAACGCTGACCTGACTGGCGATCCGTGGGATGCCCGTACCCTGGAGTGGGAAACCGCTTCCCCGGTGCAGTTCTACAACTTCGCCACCCTGCCGAAGGGTGAGGAGCTGGACGAATTCTGGCACCGCAAGCAGCGCGGCGAAGCGTGGCAGAAGCCGGCCAAGTACAGCGACATCCACATGCCGAAGAACACCGGTACCGGTGTTGTCATCGGCGCGTTCAGCCTGGTGCTGGGCTTTGCGATGGTCTGGCACATGTGGGTGCTGGCCATCATCGGCCTGGTCGGCATGATCGCCACCTTCATCTACCGTACCTTCGACAAGGACGTGGATTACTGGGTGCCGGCGGCCGAGGTGGAACGTATCGAGAACGAACACCGTAAGCACCTGGAAGCTCAGGGCTTGGTGAAGACCGAGGTGAAGGCATGAGCACGAACGCCCACACGATGACTCACGGTTCCGCAGCGTACGCTGCGGACCATGGCGATGACCATCACGAGCATCACGACACCAGCGAGAACACCGTCTTCGGTTTCTGGGTGTACCTGATGAGCGATCTGCTCATCTTCGCCACTCTGTTCGTGACGTATGTGGTTCTGTCCGGCGGCACCAATGGTGGCCCGTCGGCCAAGGACCTGTTCGAGCTGCCGTTCGTGGCGTGGGAAACCGCGCTGCTGCTGGTGTCCTCGCTGACCTTCGGCCTGGGCATGATCGCCATGCACCAGTCGAAGAAGGGCCTGATGTTCTTCTGGCTGGCCATCACCTGGCTGCTGGGTGCCGGCTTCATGGGCATGGAAATCTGGGAGTTCAACCACCTGATCCATAACGGCCACGGCCCGGACAAGAGTGCCTTCCTGTCGGCGTTCTTCGCCCTGGTTGGTACCCACGGTCTGCACGTGACCGCTGGTCTGCTGTGGTTGGCGGTGATGTTCATCCAGCTCAAGCAGGATGGCCTGACTCCGCGCAACAAGACCCGCATGGCGTGCCTGAGCCTGTTCTGGCACTTCCTGGATCTGGTCTGGATCGGCGTGTTCTCTGTCGTTTATCTGTCGGGAGCGATGTAATGTCCGCACATGACAATCATGCACACGGTGCCGCTGGCGAGAGCCACGGCAGCGTCAAGTCTTACCTGATCGGCTTCGTGCTGGCTGCCGTGCTCACCATCATCCCGTTCTGGGTGGTGATGAGCGGTGGCATGTCCAGCTTCGCCACCGGCGCGGTGATCGTGGTTGCAGGCATCCTGCAGCTGTTGGTGCACCTGGTGTTCTTCCTGCACCTTGACCGTTCCTCGGCTGCCCGCTGGAACGTCAATGCCGGCATGTTCACCCTGGTGGTGATCGGCATCATCGTGCTGGGTACGCTGTGGGTCATGTGGAACATGAACGCCCACATGATGCACTGAGCGGTTTGATCGCTTGATGCACAGCAAGGGCCGCCGCAAGGCGGCCTTTGTTTTTGTAGTGCCGAGCCATGCTCGGCAGGGGCATTCCCAACAACCCATCAGCCAACCGTGGTTGTGGGAGCGGCGTAAGCCGCGAAGCTGACCATCTTCCAGGGATCAGCATTCCTGGGATCTGCAGAATCACGGGCTTCGCGGCTTACGCCGCTCCCACAACCGCTACGAAGGCTGTGGCAACGCCTGCCCGAAGCACAGCACATTGCCTGCAGGATCGGTGACGCTGAAATCGCGCATGCCATACGGTCGGTCGGCAATGGCAACGGTGATCACTACGCCTGCATCCAGCAACTGCGCGTGATAGTCGTCGATGCCATCGATGTGCAGGTACAACCTGCTGATTCCGTCGGGTTTGGCGTCTGCGCGACTGGCGAGCGTCAGCTCGACCTCATCACGGCAGACGGCCGCCAGCTCCGCGGGTTGGCCCCATTCCCAGGCCAGGGTGAAGCCGAGCTTGTCGAGATAGAAGGCCAAGCTGACAGGCAGGTCCTCGCTAGCAAGAAAGGGCGAAACGGAGTGAAAGTGAACAGGCGTCATGCTGTTGATCCCATGGCAGGTCTGCCGCAATAGTGGCACGGTTGGAGCATGGGAGGGCTCCCGGAACCGGTGCGTCAGTGGGGAGGTGCCAACATCAAGGAGATGCTGTGATGTCTTTTCCTATGTTCTTTGCAAGAACGTCCGTGTTTCTGTGCTTGCTGATGTTGTGCAGCTGCGCCTCGATCCCATTGTCTACCGCGCTGCGCCTTTCTTCATTGGATGAGCGAGCGTTGGTCCAATTGGACCCTGCAGGTATCCGGGTCAAGGTGGCGATTCCCCGCGGCAATACCTTGAACCCGGAGGCCACCCGCCTGACCTTGAAGCTGCAGCCAGAAGGGCAGGCTGCGCGCGTCGCGGCGATGCCACTGCGTTTGATTGGCAGCACCCAGGGCGAGCGCAGCCCCGGCGTGCTCAGCAGGAATATCGCCGTTACAACCTATGAGTTGGCACTGACCGCAGAAGGCGTTAGCCAGCTGCGCAACCTGCAGCGCGAAGTGCTGAACTCGCGTGGCGATAGGGGAAAGGTGGAGCTCAGCGTCAATACCTCGTTCTCCGAGTTTGTTCCCGGGACCAAGGAAATGATTTTCTGGGTAGACGTCAAACTGCGCGCAAATGATGCCTATCTCACCTTGTTTGATGGTGCGAAGGTCAGCTTCAAGATGGCCGAGAGCTGAGCGTCACGGCGCTCGGTCCTGCGGATTGAAGTGCGGCTTCAGCGGCACTTCAATCGCGGCGGGTGTTCGCTCAGATCTCGGCCTGGATCACGGCTTTTGCGTAGCTGTCACGATCGATGTCGACAATTTCGGCGCTGATCTGCAGCTCCATTCCACCAGCGGCGATGGCAGATTCAAGCGCGGCCAGCAGCGTGTCGGCCAACTCGCGTTTGATTTCGCTACTGCGACCGCTGAGTATTGCCAAGCGCGCGGCCACAAAGCCGCGTGGGCTGTCAGTGGTTCCGATCGCGACGCAATCAAACTCCAGCGCACGCGATTTGATGTCGGCCTCCTCGAATTGGCCTGTGCCAAGCAGCGCAAGGTTGAGGGTGCGCAGCACGGCTGGAGTAATAGCGGTGGCGAGGTTGCTGCTGTATTCGACGGTCAGGTGGGGCATGACGAACTCGTTGTCAGGGCTGCGCGGATGGCAGCAGCGCGTTGATGCGCTGGATCATCGCATCCGGGTAGTGGATGTGGGTGGGTGTGTCGGCAAGCGGCGCGCGCTCGTCGGCATCGCGCAGACTTGCTTCAAGCCCGCTTCTGGGTAGATAGATCGGTGCTTCCACCGAGAAGCCATGCTCCGGCAAGCGGCCATGGACGGTGTGATAGAGCTGGATGGCATCAAGCAGGGTCAGCGCCGGGCCCGGGTGCATGCCGTCAGCGTCATACCATTGCAATTCGGGGGCTGCGGCCGCGGCGCTGCGCAGGGCTTCGGAGATTGCCACATAGTGAATGCCGGCCTGTTCGGCGGCGGCTGCTTCCTTGGCGATCAGGCGGGCAGATGCTGCCGCTTGTGCCTGGTAGCTGCCCAGCAGCAGGACGCGCGCGCCGGCGTTGCTGCCTGCCTTTGCCAGTGTCCTGATCGCCGCCTGCGATTTCGTACAGGCGGCTTCGTCGGGCCAGCACAGCAGGGCGCCGCCTTGTTCCTGCAGAACCAATAGCTGTGGGCGATGCTCGGCCAGAGCACGTTGAACCGAGCCATCCGCAACCCGTTGGTCAAGCAACGCGCCACCTTTGACAATCATCTGACTTTGCAGCGGATGGTCATTGGCGGTGCTGAGTGCAGCGTAGGTCGCTGGCAGGTTGCCCACGTAGATGAGGCTGTTGCCAACGAACAGTGCTTTCTGCGGCTGCGCTGACGGTTGCGCAGCGCACACGGTGAAGGCGAACAACAGCGTCAGCAGCGAGATCCATCTGCGCATTCCGAACTCCGTGTCTTGATCGGCTATTGGCGAGTCTCTGACCGCATCACCAATCGATGGTTCCGCGGATCACAGTCTGCACCTGCCCGCCGGACCAGACATCGCCGTGCTCGTCGATGCGCAGTTCCAGCAGGGCGTCGTGGCCGACTTCGCGGCCCTGGCTGGCGATGTAGCGCTTGTCCACGCCGGGGAGGGCATCGCGCTCGTCCAACCAGGCGGCCAGCACCGCATTGGCGGCACCGGAAGCAGCATCCTCAAAACGACGGCCATTGCCGACGAATGCCCGCACCACCAGTTGGTAGTTGTCGCCAGCGGTGCGTGCATAGGCGAATACGCCCATCGCGCCGGTGGCCTCGGCCAGCGTGGCAATGGCATCCCAGTCCGGGCTGAGGGCGCGCAGGGCGGCTTCATTGGCCACTTCCACCACCCACCAGCGGCGACCGCCGTCCATCAGTGCCGGCGGCAGCTCGCCCAAGGGCCAGCCGAGGATCGCCGGCTGCAGGCGTGGGTCATTGGCGCTGACGACCTCGGCCACTGACGCGCGCGGGGTACGGATGGCGATGGTGCGGATGCCATCGCGCTCGCTGATCTGCAAAGGCAGTTGGCCGGCGATGCCGTCCTGTACCAGTTGCCCGTCGATGGCTGCCGCCACGCCGCTTTCAAGCACGGCATGGGCGCTGCCGACGCTGGGGTGGCCGGCGAACGGCACCTCTTTCTGCGGGGCGAACATGCGGATGCCGTAGCTGGTGCCGGGCTTGGTCGGGGCGAAAATGAAAGTGGTTTCAGGCAGGCGGGTCCAACGGGCGATGGCCTGCATGGCGGCATTGTCCAGGCCATCGGCATCGAGGACCACGGCCAGCGGGTTGCCGGTGCCGGGGCGCGGGGCGAAAACGTCGAGTTGCAGGAAGCGGCGGGTGGTCATGGGATGTCCGGATGCTGTGAGGCTGTTCTGTTGCTGTTGCTGTTGCTGTTGCTGTTGCTGTTGCTGCTGCAGTTGCAGTTGCAGTTGCAGTTGCAGTTGCCTTGGCCGTGGCTGTTGCCTTGGTTTGGGCTGTTGCAGTTGGCTTTTGCCTTAGCCCCTCTCCCGCATGCGGGAGAGGGGTTGGGGTGAGGGGAGGCGGACGAAGTCCGCTTGCTCTGTTTCCAAAGCGAAATAGTCAAAGTGGAAGTCAAAGGCATGCGTGCTACGCACGCTTCCCCTCATCCGCCCCTACGGGGCACCTTCTCCCGCAGGCGGGAGAAGAAAAAGCGGATCGCGGCGTCCTGTTGGATGCCTGTCACCACTCAATCTGCCCAGCAATAACCTGCTGAACTTCACCGCCAATCCAGATGTTGGACTCGGCATCCACTTCCACCCGCACCTCGCCATTGCGGCCGAGCTCGCGGCCCTGGCTGGCCAGGTACTGCTGGAAGGGTTTGATCCGGCCCTGTGCCAGCAACTGGGCGGCCACCAGCGCATTGGCGCTGCCGGTTACCGGGTCTTCGTTGATGCCCACGCCGGGGGCGAAGGCGCGTACGGCGTATTGGTAGCCCACGTCCGGGCGGTCAGCGGGCGCGTACACGGCCAGCTTGCCGCGGCCGGGCAGGGCGCCAATGGCGGCCAGCTCCGGCTTGTAGCGGCGCAGGGCGGCCTCGCTGCCGGCTTCCAGCAGCCACCAGTCCGGACCGTTGTTCCACAGCTCCGGGGCATGGCCGGGCTTGGCCAATGCGGCCAAGCCTTCGGGCAGTGCGGGTACGGCGACGTCGCGGCGTTCAGCCTGCGGGCTGCGCACATGGATCTGGCGGAACCAGCGCCCGCCCTGTACCCGTACCGGCAGCAGACCAGCGGCGCATTGCTGGATCAGCTGACCGTTGTCGTCCGGCGTGGCCAGGCCGAGTTCCACCGCCGCCCAGGCGGCACCGACGCTGGGGTGGCCGGCGAAGGGCAGCTCGCCCTTCGGGGTGAAGATGCGGATGTGGTAACTGGCGCCTTCGGTGGGCGGCAGGAAGAAGATGGTCTCGGACAGGTTCAGCCAGGCGGCGATGGCCTGCAGGGCGGTGTCGTCCAGGCCCTCGCTGTCAACGATGACGCCCAACGCGTTGCCAGCACCGGCGCGGGCGGCAAACACATCCAACTGCAGATAACGGCGAACAGACATTGCAAATCGCTTCCAGACGACGGCTGGGCAGCTTACCAGTGCACCTGTCCTGCGATAACCGGCTGGACCTGACCGCCGATCCAGATACTGCCTTGCGCGTCGATTGCGATCTGGACGCGACCGTCGCGGCCCACTTCGCGGCCCTGGCTGACGGCGTAGTTGCCATCAGCCTTGGGCAGTTGCCCGTGTTGCCGCAGCCACGCCGCGATCAGGGCGTTGGCACTGCCGGTGACAGGGTCCTCGGGTACGTCGGCTGCATCGGCCGGACAGAACGCACGCGTCACCAGCGCGTGATCCGGGCCGGCTTCGGCAGCAAATACCGCCACACCGGTCGCGTCGGTGGCATTGCTCCAGTCGGCGATTGCGGGCATGTCTGGAACCAGTGCGCGGACGCTGGCGGCATCGCGGGCCGGCAACAGCCACCAGCGGGGGCCGTTGTCCCAGAGTTCGGGGCTGTGGCCGGGCGCGAGCAGGGCCTGCAGTTGTTCAGGTACAGCGTCTGGCGCAGTTGGATGCTGGCGGGCGGGTGGGCTGGCCAACAGGAGGGTGGGAGCATCTTCCGGCCCGCTTACCCGCACCGGCAGCAGGCCTGCAGCGCATTGCTGCAGCAGCTGGCCATCACGCGGCGTTGCCAGGCCCGAGGTGACCGCCGCCCAGGCCGCGCCGACGCTGGGATGGCCGGCGAAGGGCAGTTCGCTGCTTGGGGTGAAGATGCGGATGCGGTAGCTGGGGCCGGCGTCCGGCGGCAGGAAGAACACCGTCTCGGAGAGGTTCAGCCAGGCGGCGAGCGCTTGCATGGCGGCGGTATCCAGGCCATCGCTGTCGAGGATGACACCCAGCGGGTTGCCGCTGCCGGGGCGGGCGGCGAAGACGTCCAGTTGCAGGTAACGGCGTGGAGGCATGGGTTTTGGGGTGGGGCGGGGTGGTACAGCTTAGGCATGGGCATGCAGGGAGTCGTCAGGTGTCGGTTTCAGCGCAATCTCCCAACAGCTGAACCGTCATTCCCGCGCAAGCGGGAATCGTTCTGGGCTTTGTGCTTTGCCTTTGCCTTTGCCAGAGCCAGCGCAGGAGCAAGAGCAAGAGCAGGAGCGATTCCCGCCTGCGCGGGAATGACGGCTTCTTAAAAGCGGGTGCCAAAGCCAAAGCCAAAGTCATAGCCATAGCCATAGCCCTCAAACCGCCCCCATTCACCCAAAGATGACCCGGATCGTTGCAAGTGCTACTTTCTTCGCCCCGGGAGGGGAGGCCGGGCGGCGATGGTATCGCCGGTAACTCAGCCGTCCTGCCTCAGCGGCTTGGCATAGAATCGGGAGTTCCGCCCGCATTGCCGGGTCTTTCTCCCACCTGTGAACCCACAAAGCCAATGTCTGCTTCCCCAATTGCTGATCGCTGGATCGTCCTCAAGTTCGGTGGCACCTCGGTGTCGCGTCGTCATCGCTGGAACACGATCGGTCAGTTGGCGAAAAAACGTGCGGACGAGACCGGTGGCAGGGTGCTGGTGGTGGTGTCGGCTTTGTCCGGCGTCACCAATGAACTGACCGCCATTGCCGACGGCGCTGCCGACAGCCGCGAGCGCGTGGCCGCGCTGGTCAGCCGCCACAACGATTTCCTTGCCGAGCTTGAGCTGGGCCGCGAGGTGCTGGCTGAACGTCTGGCCGCGCTGCAGGCGCTGCTGGACGACCCGCGCGCGGCCAGCCGTCCGCTGGACTGGCAGGCTGAGGTGCTGGGCCAGGGCGAACTGCTGTCCTCCAGCGTCGGCGCCGCCTACCTGCGCAGCACCGGCCTGGATTTTGGCTGGATGGACGCCCGTGAATGGCTGCATGCGCAGCCGCCGGCCCCCAACCAGACCGCCTGGTCGCAGCGTCTTTCGGTGAACTGCCAGTGGCAGGGCGAGGAGGGCTTCAAGCAGCGTTTCGCGGCCCAGCCCACGCAGTTGCTGATCACCCAGGGCTTCATCGCCCGCCACGGCGACGGTGGCACCGCCATCCTCGGTCGCGGTGGTTCGGATACGTCGGCGGCCTATTTCGGCGCGCTGCTCGGTGCCAGCCGCGTGGAAATCTGGACCGACGTGCCGGGCATGTTCAGCGCCAACCCCAAGGACGTGCCTGACGCACGCCTGCTGACCCGCCTGGATTATTACGAAGCGCAGGAAATCGCCACCACCGGTGCCAAGGTGCTGCACCCGCGCTCGATCAAGCCCTGCCGCGATGCCGGCGTGCCGATGGCCATCCTCGACACCGAGCGCCCGCATATGCCGGGCACCAGCATCGACGGCAATGCCGAGCCGGTGCCGGGGGTCAAGGCGATCAGCCGCCGTAACGGCATCGTGCTGATCTCGATGGAAGGCATCGGCATGTGGCAGCAGGTCGGCTTCCTGTCCGATGTGTTCAACCTGTTCAAGAAGCACGGCCTGTCGGTGGACCTGATCGGTTCGGCCGAGACCAACGTCACCGTGTCGCTGGACCCGTCCGAAAACCTGGTCAGCACCGACGTGCTGGCCGCGCTGTCGGCCGACCTGTCGGAAATCTGCAAGGTCAAGGTGATCGTGCCCTGCGCGGCCATCACCCTGGTTGGCCGTGGCATGCGCTCGCTGCTGTACAAGCTCTCGGACGTGTGGGCCACGTTCGGCAAGGAGCGCGTGCACATGATCTCGCAGTCCTCCAATGACCTGAACCTGACCTTCGTCATCGACGAGGCCGATGCCGATGGGCTGTTGCCCATCCTGCACGCCGAGCTGATCGACAGTGGCGCGATGCCGGTTTACGAGGAACACGTATTCGGCCCGCGCTGGCGCGAGATCATCGGCAGCATCCGTCCGCGGCAGACGCCGTGGTGGCATGCGCCGGCCAAGCAGAAGCAACTGCTGGCGCTGGCCGCACAGGGCACGCCGGCCTATATCTACGACCTGGACAAGGTGCGCGAGCGTGCCCGCCAGTTGAAGGCCATCGACGCCATCGACCGCCGCTTCTATGCGATCAAGGCCAACTCGCACCCCGAGATCCTGCGCACCCTGGCGGCCGAAGGCTTCGGCCTGGAGTGTGTGTCGCAGGGCGAGGTGGAACTGGTGTTTGCCTCGGTGCCGGATATCAGTCCGGAGCGGGTGCTGTTCACCCCCAGCTTTGCGCCGATCAGCGAGTACCAGGCGGTGCTGGCGCGTGGCGTCAACGTCACCGTCGACAACGTTGAATTGCTGCAGCACTGGCCGGAGGTTTTCCGTGGCCGCAAGCTGTGGCTGCGCATCGACCTGGGCCACGGCGATGGTCACCACAAGAAGGTGAATACCGGCGGCAAGGATTCCAAGTTCGGCCTGTCCGCGCAGCGCGTGGATGAGTTCATCGCTGCCGCACGCGCGCTGGATATCCGCATCACCGGCGTGCACGCCCACCTGGGCAGCGGCATCGAGAACAGCGGCCACTGGAAGCAGATGGTCGATGAGATGGCCGGCTTCGCCCGCCGCATCGGCAGCGTTGCGATCCTCGATATCGGTGGCGGCCTGCCGGTGCCGTACAGCGATGACGACGAGCCCTTCGACCTGGACGCCTGGGCCGCTGGCCTGGCCGATATCAAGGCGGTGCACCCGGCCTTCCAGCTGGCGATCGAGCCGGGCCGCTTCATGGTCGCCGAGTGCGGCGTGTTGCTGACCCACGCCAACCAGGTGGTGGAGAAGGATGGCGTGCGCCGTGTTGGCCTGGATGCCGGCATGAATGCCTTGCTGCGCCCGGCGCTGTACGACGCCTGGCACGACATCGCCAACCTGTCGCGCCTGGATGCCGCCCGCGATGTTGATTTCAGCGTGGTCGGCCCGATCTGCGAATCCAGCGATGTGTTTGCCGAGCGGGTGAAGCTGCCGGCGGCCACCGCCCCGGGCGATGTGATGGTCATCGCCGATGCCGGCGCCTATGGCTTCAGCATGGCCAGTACCTATAACCAACGCGCCTTGCCGCGCGAGGACGTGATTGATGATGCACAGTGACGTCCGCCTGATGCGAAAACCTTTGTCGTCCGTTGCGCGCTGACGCGCAACGGCCAGTTTGATTCCCGGATACGCCATGACAGCTTTTGATAAAGACCAGGTTTCCCGTTTCCGCTTCGTCCGCTGCGATTTCGCTGCGGACACCGGTGTGGCGCGGCTGGTATACGCCTTCGACGACGGCCCGGAGATGACCGAGACCGTCACCGTGCCGGGCGCGCCGTTCCAGTTGGACGGTGAGCGCGCGGCCGCGGTGCAACGCGCTTTGCAGTTGCTGCACCTGATCGCAGGTGTGAGCTACTACAAGGCAGCGGTGCCGTCGCAGGTGAGCATCGACAGCTACGCCATCGACGCGGCCACCGCCGCGCTGGTGGAGACGGTGTACTTCAACGGCCTGGGCGAATTCGCCTACCGCAACGGCTTGAACCTGCGTGACCGGTTCAAGCTGCCCGCTTCGCTCCCCTCTCCCGCAAGCGGGAGAGGGGTCGGGGGTGAGGGCGCTTCTGCTCCTGAGCTGGGCCTGGCCCACCACGCCCTGGTCGCCATCGGTGGCGGCAAGGATTCGCTGGTCAGCATCGAAGCCCTGCGCAATGCCGGTGTGGCCGAAACCGTTACCTGGATCGGCGGCTCGCAGCTGATCCGTGCCTGCGCCGAGCGCACCGGCCTGCCGACGCTGAACATCGGCCGCACGCTGGCGCCGGAGTTGTTCGAGCTCAACCGCCAGGGTGCATGGAACGGGCATATCCCGGTTACCGCCGTGAACTCGGCGATCATGGTGCTGGCCGCCGTGGTGCAGGGCGTGGACCAGGTGGTGTTCTCCAACGAACGCTCGGCCAGCTACGGCAGCCAGATTGCCGGTACCGGTGAAGTGAATCACCAGTGGTCCAAGGGTTGGGCGTTCGAGAAGGCGTTCGGCGAATACGTGCAGCAGCACATTGCCGCCGACCTGAACTACTACTCGCTGCTGCGTCCGCTGTCGGAGCTGGCAGTGGCCCGTCAGTTCGCCAAGACCGATTTCTACGACGCGCATTTCTCCAGCTGCAACCGCAACTTCCATATCCTCGGCGAGCGCCCGGTGAACCGCTGGTGCGGTGTCTGCCCGAAGTGCCACTTCGTGTTTCTGGCGCTGGCCCCGTTCATGCCGAAGATCCGCCTGGTGCGCATCTTCGGCCGCAACCTGCTGGACGACATGGAGCAGGCCGGCGGCTACGACGCACTGCTCGAGTTCCAGGACCACAAACCGTTCGAGTGCGTGGGCGAGGGCAAGGAATCGCGCGCGGCAATGGCGACCCTGGCATCGCGTCCGGACTGGAAGGAAGATGTGCTGGTCAAACGCTTCGCCAGCCTGATCCAGCCGACCTTGGCCGCCGACGAACTGCAGGTCGAACCCTTGCTGGTCATCGATGGTGAACACCGCATCCCGGCAGCACTGTGGGAGCGTCTGCGTGCGAATTTCGCAGCTTGAAGGCAAGCGCGTCGCCTTGTGGGGCTGGGGCCGTGAAGGCCGCGCGGCCTATCACGCGCTGCGTGATCGGGAATGGGGAATCGGGACCCGGGAATCGGAAGATCGGTTTCCTGCGCGTTTGACGGTGCTTTGTTCTGCTGCTGAAGCAGCGGAAATTCGGGCGCTGGGCGATGCGCATCTGCGCGTTGAAACCGAGCTCAGTGGTGAGTTGTTGGATTCGTTCGATGTGGTGATCAAGTCACCGGGCATCAGTCCGTACAAGCCCGAGGCGCAGCATGCCTTGGCGCAGGGTACGCAGTTCATCGGCGGTACCTCGCTGTGGTTCAGCGAGCACGCCGATGCCAATGGCACGCTGCCGAACACGGTCTGCGTTACCGGCACCAAGGGCAAGAGCACCACCACCTCGCTGCTGGCGCACCTGCTGCGCGCGGCCGGGCATCGCACTGGCCTGATCGGCAATATCGGCCTGCCATTGCTGGAGGCCCTGGACCCACAACCGGCGCCGGACTATTGGGCGGTGGAACTGTCCAGCTACCAGACCGGCGAAGTGGCACGCAGTGGCGTGCGTCCGGATGTGGCCATCGTGCTGAACATCTTTCCGGAACACCTGGATTGGCATGGCAGTGAGCAGCGTTACATCGACGACAAGCTGTCGTTGGTGACCGGCGGCCATCCGCGCGTCGCCGTGCTCAACGCCGCTGACGAACACCTGCGCGCGCTGCAGCTGCAGCACAGCCAGATCGTCTGGTTCAACCAGCCCGAAGGCTGGCACGTGGTTGGCGAGGTCGTACATCGCGGTGCGCAGGCGGTGTTCGACACCTCGAACACACCGCTGCCCGGCCGCCACAACCGCGGCAACCTGTGCGCGGTGTTGGCCGCGCTGGAAGCCCTTGGTCTGGATGCGGTTGCCTTGGCACCTGCGGTGCAAAGCTTCCGGCCTCTGCCGAATCGCTTGCAGCTGCTGGGCGAACGCGATGGCTTGCGTTGGGTGAATGATTCGATCAGCACCACGCCGCATGCGTCGCTGGCCGCCTTGGATTGTTTCGCCGGGCAGCGCATCGCCTTGCTGGTTGGCGGGCATGATCGCGGCGTGGACTGGCAGGACTTCGCCGAGCACATGCGCGACAACGCGCCGGTCGAGATCGTGACCATGGGTAACAACGGTCCACGCATCAATGCGCTGCTCGCGCCATTGGCCGAGGCTGGCGGTTTTGGCCTGCACGCCGCGACCGATCTGCCGCATGCGGTGGAGCTGGCGCGTGCTGCATTAGGCGGGCAGGGCGGGGTAGTACTGCTGTCGCCGGGCGCGCCGAGCTTTGGTGCCTACAAGGACTATGTGGCGCGCGGACGGCACTTCGCCGAGCTGGCCGGATTCGATCCGGACAGCATCAGTGCCATTCCGGGTATCGGCATCCTATAAGGCCTTGGCCGAGGCCGAAGTGGCGCTGACCGTCGGTCGGCGCCACCCATTACCTGCAGATCACTCTTCTTCGTCGGTGAAAGCGTAACCGCCGTCGATCAGCTGCTGCAGGTAGGCATCGAAGCTGGGCGCGATTACCGCATAGCTGTCAGGGTCGTGCAGATAGCGTACGACCTGGCCACTGATGCCGCCTTCGGCAGGATCGAAATCCAGGTACAGCATCGAGGTGCCGCCGTTGTTCATGCAGTGTGAGAAACACAGGCGCCTGCTCATCGGCACGTCGGCATCGATGCCGGCACCCAGAATCTCCGGCTCATCGTCCAGCCAGTCTTCGTAGATGGAACGGATGCTGTCGCCCCATTGTGCACTGTCCTCGAAGATCTGCTGCACCGACCGCAGGTAGTAGGGGTAGCTGCCGTCGCCGACGTCCGAGCCAAGCATCAGCACATTGACCTCACCTTGCGGGTAGTCCCGGTAGTGGCTGCCATCCACCTGTGCCAGCAGATCCAGCAGGCTCGCCGGTACTTGCGGCCATTGCCGCTGCAGGCGTTGCAGGTCGGACTTGCTTGCGCCTTCCACCCAGCGCCACATTGGCACATCGTCTGCAGGCAAGCGCGGCACAAGGCCGGAAAGGAAAGTTTCTACAAGGCTCATAGGGCAGGGAAAGGGATGAGGGGAAGGGGCAGGGGAGGCGCTGCGGATCGCTTCAACGCAGTAGCAGCGGTGCGGCGTGCATTGACAGGGATGAATGATGGATTGCGCGGCGACCGCCCTCAAGCCGGTGGGCTCAACGATGATCGCCACGAAGGGTTTCGGTCGGCTCCGATCAGTTTCCGCTCATCAGCGCACAATTTCCAAGGCAGTGACCCGGTCTACGCTACGGCCTCGCCCTGATGTGGAATCCAGCGTGAGGGTCACGCCGAGGTCTTCGATGAAGGCATCGGTGCTTTGACGGTCGCCGTAGTCACACGACAGCCGGATGGCATCGCCGGGAAGGGACGCAAAGATTTCGCTTGCAGGAAAGCGGGCGCCGATGGTGCAGGTGGCCGAGGTGTCCATGGCTTTGTCGCGCGCCTTGATCGGCGCATAGCGACCGCTGGAGTTGAAGCGCAGCACCTGTCCTTCGTTCCAGTTCGCCGGGAAGTTGGCGCTGATGGTATCGGTCAATAGCACGCGTCCACCAAGCGAGCCCTCCATCTTCGACTTCAGCTGGATGAGGTTGGCTTTCATGAGGCGCTGGACGCTGAAGTTCCTGCTGTAGATTTCCGTCCTGTGTATCAAGTCTCCCTGCGCTACCAGCTCGACGGTTATGGAGGAAGGCTTCTGGTCGTTGATGGAGGTATAGGTATAGGTAAGGCGGCTGAACTTCGGCGCGAGCAGCGGACTGCTGACGGCTTCAACAACCGCGGCCGGTACGGTGACGTCGGCAAAACCAAGCTCCTGCGCGGGCGCGGGATACTCTGCAACGGGAATGTCCGGACGGATTGCACCCAACACCGTTGCATCAACAGCGCCTTGCAACGAGCAGCTGACGCGTGTCTGGTTTGCACCGTGGGGTTCCAGCAGGAACACGCGCTCAAGTTTGCGAGTACCGGGGACGGTTCCGGAGCGACCGAACGAAGTTGTCCATTTCCCGTCTTCCCAGATCTCGGCGCGGGCATGCATCGGCCCCAGCTTGCGCAGGCTCTCCGGGTGATCAAGCAGTGGGGCCAGCTGCTTGGCAACGTGATCAGGTGATCCGTCGGCAATGAATCCCCAGAACAGGTACTGGCCCATTCTCTCCATATCGGTGAATTCGTCGAAGTAGGACGACAGCGTCACTCCTGCCACCGCTGGCGGGTCTTTCAGGGCAATCGTGTTTTTCTTGTCTTCATACCGGTCGGGAACCGCGATCCAGCTTGCGTTCGTTGAGCGGTTCAGTACGGCATGCGCTTCCCAGGCGGAGGCATTGGCCTGCAGGTTTTCAAAAAAGCCGGCATCGCAGCGCGAAAACGCGCTGAAAGTCTCCGCGATCACGGACTCCGTTGCCCCGGCTGGTGTTGATGGCAGCAGTAGCGCGGCACACAGGAGGGTCGGTGTGAGCTTCTTCATTGAATGGGATCGTCCTTGTAAATGCTGTTTGTCAGATTCCGAGCCCCCTCGTCGAAGGGGGCGAGCATTGTCCGATGCAGCGGGCACCTTGAGCCAGTGTCTGTGGGGGCGGTTGGCGGCGCAGATCCGGGCGTGCGTGCCCTGTATGGTCGTAAACTCTCCCGGTACCCTGACCGGAGCAATCCCATGCAAGCAGCAAGGAAATTGCAGTTGGCAGTATTGGCGTTGTGCGTAAGCGCAACCTTTCCTGCGTTCGCGAAGATGCAGCAGCGCCCGGTTGAATGGCAGCTGCAGGGAGCCACCTACAGCGGCGTGCTGGTCTATGACGACGAGGGCGATGCCCGCCGCCCTGGCGTGGTGATGGTGCCCAACTGGCGCGGCGTGAATGCCTCGGCAGTGGCCAAGGCCGAACAGATTGCCGGCGACGACTATGTGGTGCTGGTGGCTGATGTCTACGGCAAGAATGTGCGCCCGCAGGACAACGACGCAGCGGCCGCTGCGTCCAAACCCCTGCGCGAGGATCGCAGCCTGCTGCGCGCCCGCGCAGCGGCGGCACTGGAGGCATTGAAAGGCCAGGCTGGCAAGGCACCGTTGGATGCGACGCAGATCGCCGCCGTCGGCTTCTGCTTCGGCGGCACCACCGTGCTGGAAATGGCCCGTGCCGGCCTGCCATTGGCAGGCGTGGTGAGCCTGCATGGCGGCCTGTCGACGCCGGCCCCCGCAGTGGCTGGCAGCGGCAAGGTGCCGATGCTGGTGCTCAATGGCGCCGCTGATCGCGGCATCAGCGCCGAGGACATCGCCAGTTTCGGTGCCGAGATGGATGCTGCCAAGGCTGACTGGCAGTTCGTCAATTTCAGCGGCGCGGTGCACTGCTTCGCCGAGTCTGACGCCAACAGCCCACCGGGCTGCGTGTACGACCCGCGCGCCGCCAAGCGTGCCTGGAAGATGATGGACAACTTCCTGGAAGAGCGCCTGGGCGACTGACGTCACTGTAGTGCCGAGCCATGCTCGGCAGGGGCCTCACCAGCAATGCGTCAGATCCTAGGGGCGGCATAAGCCGCGAAGCCACGACCAGATCAGAGGCGGTGAAGCTACCCCTCCCCAACCCTCCCCTTGCCAACGGCAAAGGGAGGGAGCGTAGTGCCGAGCCATGCTCGGCAGGGGCCGTACCGGTAATACCCCAGCTTTGTAGGAGCGGCGTAAGCCGCGAAGCTGGCTATCTGTCAGATCGCTGCAAATGCCGCCCGCCCGGGATGTAGCAAGGGTTGCGTGCGTTCAATGGCGCCGGGAACAACTGTGGCTTCGTGGCTTACGCCGCTCCTACAGTACTCTTGGCCGCCGCGATCGCCCCGCTGATCGCCGCCCGCGCCTGCGGGCTGTTGCGCCAGCAACTGCTGCCCAGCATCGCCGAAGCCTGGCTGACGACATCGCCGGTTTCGGCTTCGGCCAGCTGCGCCAGGGAATGAAACCCCAGCTGCTCCAGCCGGGCCACCACGGTGGCTCCCACGCCTTTCACCGCCAACAGCACGGCACGCTCGTCCTCGTTGAACTGCTGCAGGCCTGCCATCGCGGTCAGTGACTGCGCTCGATGGCGTAACGGGCCAGACCGCGCAGGGCGGCAACGGCGTCGGTTTCCGGCAGGCCGTCCAGCGCCTGCTCGGCGGCGTCGGCATATTCCACGGCACGCTTGCGGCTGTACTCCAGTCCGCCGGTGGCGTGGATCGCCGCCAACACTTCGGGCATCGCACTGGCATCGCCGTCCTGCACGATCTCGCGCAGACGGTTGCGGACCACTTCATCCGAGTGCGCCATGGCGTGGATCAGCGGCAGGGTGGCCTTGCCCTCGGCCAGGTCGTCGCCCAGGTTCTTGCCCAGTTCGTCGGCATTGGCGGAATAATCCAGCACATCGTCGGCGATCTGGAACGCATAGCCCAGGTGCATGCCGTAGTCGTAAAGCTTTTGCTGGGTGGCCTCGTCGGCGCCGGTAGCCAGCGCGCCCAGGCGGGTGCCGGCGGCGAACAGCACCGCGGTCTTGCGCTCGATCACGCGCAGGTAGGCGGCTTCGTCGGTATCCGGGTTATGCACGTGCAGCAGCTGCAGCACTTCGCCTTCGGCGATGCGGTTGGTGGTGTCGGCCAGGATCTGCATCACCGCCATGCGTTCCAGCTCGACCATCAGCTGGAAGCTGCGCGAGTACAGGAAGTCACCGACCAGCACGCTGGGGGCATTGCCCCACAGGGCATTGGCGGTGCTGCGGCCTCGGCGCAGGTCGGACTCGTCGACCACGTCGTCGTGCAGCAGGGTGGAGGTGTGGATGAACTCGATGATCGCCGCCAACTGGTGGTGCTCAGGGCCGGCGCTGCCGACCGCATGGCCGGCCAGCATCACCAGCATCGGCCGCAGGCGTTTGCCACCCGCCGAGACGATGTGGTCGGCGATCTGGTTGATCAGCACCACGTCCGAGGACAGGCGGCGACGGATCAGGGCATCGACGGCAGCCATGTCCGCTGCGGCAAAGGTCTGGATGGCAGGCAGGCCCAGCGCGGGGCGGATATGTTCGGCGATGCTCATAGGAAGACTTCAGGGGGTACCGGGGGATTATAGGCGGAGTCGGCCGGGGCGGCCCGTCGGGGCCGAAAACCGAAGGAAACCGGGCCTTTGCGCAGTGAATACGTATGCAAGCAACACCGTCGGCAAAGCACCGACGCTAAGCTGGCCGGCATACATTCCGCGGCCCTGAAACAGGGGCTTGAGGCCCGTAGGGGGGCGTTCGATGTCCAAGACTCCATGGTGGCGCGGTGCCGTCATCTACCAGATTTACCCACGCAGCTACCTGGATACCAATGGGGATGGCGTTGGCGACCTGCCAGGCATCATCGATCGCCTGGAGTACGTGGCCTCGCTGGGTGTGGACGCTATCTGGGTATCGCCGTTCTTCAAGTCGCCAATGGCTGATTTCGGCTACGACATCGCCGATTACCGCGATGTGGACCCGCTGTTTGGCAACCTGGCCGACTTCGACCGCTTGCTGGCCAAGGCGCATGCGCTGGGCCTGAAGGTGATGATCGACCAGGTGTTCAGCCATACCTCGGTGGACCACGCCTGGTTCAAGGAAAGCCGCGAGAGCCGCGACAATCCCAAGGCCGATTGGTATGTGTGGGCCGATGCGCGCGACGATGGCAGCCCGCCGAACAACTGGCTGTCGATCTTCGGTGGCGTGGCCTGGCAGTGGGAGCCACGGCGTCGGCAGTATTTCCTGCACAACTTCCTGGCTTCGCAGCCGGACCTGGATTTCCACAATCCGGCGGTGCAGCAGGCAACCCTGGATTACGTGAAGTTCTGGCTGGACCGTGGCGTGGATGGCTTCCGCCTGGATTCGATCAATTTCTGCTTCCACGACGCGCAACTGCGCGACAATCCGCCGAAGCCTGAGAGCGAGCGTATTGGCCGTGGTTTCAGCCCGGACAATCCGTATGCGTTCCAGTACCACTATTACAACAACACCCGCCCGGAAAATATCGGCTTCCTGGAGCGCCTGCGCGCCTTGCTGGACCAGTACCCGGACGCGGTGACGCTGGGCGAGATTTCCTCGGAGGATTCGCTGGCGACCACCGCCGAATACACCGCGCCGGGCCGCCTGCACATGGGCTACAGCTTCGAGCTGTTGGTGGACGATTACAGTGCGGGCTATATCCGCAGCACCGTCGAACGACTGGAAGCGGCGATGGGCGAGGCCTGGCCGTGCTGGGCGGTGTCCAACCATGACGTGCAGCGTGCTGTGACCCGTTGGGGCGGGCATCCAGCCAAGCCGTCGTTGGCGAAGATGCTGGCGGCCTTGGTGTGTTCGCTGCGTGGCTCGGTGTGCATCTATCAGGGCGAAGAGCTGGGTCTTGGCGAAGCGGACGTGCCGTTCGAGGCGCTGCAGGACCCGTATGGGATTACCTTCTGGCCGAACTTCAAGGGCCGTGACGGTTGCCGTACGCCGATGCCGTGGACCGATGAGGCATTGGCCGGGTTTACCAGCGGCAAGCCGTGGTTGCCGATTCCTGCCGAGCATCAGGCCTTGTCGGTACAGGTACAGGAAGTGGATGGTGATTCGGTGCTGCATGCCTTCCGCAGCTTCCTGAGCTGGCGCAAGGCGCATCCGGCCTTGGTCTCGGGTTCGATTCGCTTTCTTGATAGTGCTGAGCCGGTGCTGTTGTTTGAGCGGCAGGCGGGTGATGAGACCTTGTTGCTTGCCTTCAATCTATCTGGCGAAACGGTGCGGCATGCGCTGCCGGCGGATGAGTGGCAGGCTTTGACGCTGCCAGGTCCGGTCGCTGGTGCGGTTGAAGGTGGCGAACTGGTATTGCCTGGGCACGCGGTGTATTGCGCGCGTCGCAGCTGAGTTTTTGTTGCTCTCTCTTTTGTGCGGGCGGAGATAACATCTCCGCCTTTTTTTTGGGCTTTTGGCTTTTGGATTTTGCTTTTGCTTTTGCTTCTGGCCTTGGCCTTGGCTTTGGCTTTGGTTCTGGTTCTGGTTCTGGCTCAAGCCCCTCTCCCGCCTGCGGGAGAGGGGTTGGGGTGAGGGTGCTTCTAAAAGCAGGCCAAAGCCCAAAACCAAAACCAGAGCCAGAGCCAGAGCCAGAGCTCCCCCCATCCGCCCTACGGGCACCTTCCCCCGCGGGCGGGAGAAGGGAAAGCCAAGAGCCAAGAGCCAAGAGCCAAGAGCCAAAAGCCAAAAGCCAAAAGCCAAAAGCCAAGAGCCAAGAGCCAAGAGCCAAGAGCCAGGAGCCAGAGCCAAGAGTCAAGAGCCAGAGCGATTCCCGCCTGCGCGGGAATGACGGCGTAACTTCAACAACAACCAAAGCCACAACCACAGCCACAGCCACAGCAGCCACAGCAAGTCGGTCAATGCTTTGGTTGCAACAAATCTCAGCAAATTCCTTCTGGAATACGGAAAACGCCAGGGCTGTTCACAACGCAAAAGGCCCGCTGCAAAAGCAGCGGGCCTCCAATGCACGTCCAACCAGAACCAATCAGAACTTGTAGTTCACACCCACCTGGTAGGTGCGGCCCCATTCCACGGTTTCCAGCGGCCTATCCTTGGTGCCGGCATAGGTCTCGTACTTGGAGTTGGTCAGGTTGCTGGCCTGTAGGAACAGGCTCAGGCCCTTGAACATCGTGCCGTCGCCGAAGCTGTAGCCCAGCTGGGCATCCAGCACGTCCTCACCCTTGACGTAACGCAGGGTACGGGCGCCGTTGAAGTTGCCGATCTCGCCGATGAAGTCCGAGCGCTTGCGCTGGTTCAGGCGCACTTCAAAGCCGTTGTTCTCGTAGTAGGCAGTGAAGTTGTAAACGCGCTTGGACAGGCCCGGCAGCATGATCGGATCGCTGCCAACGCTGGAAACGGTTGCCGGATCCGGCGGGATGGTGATGTTGCTGTCATTGAAGCCGGCACTGGCTACAACGCCAAAGCCGCGCAGTGCGTCGGAGAACAGATCCAGCGGCAGTGATGCGGTCAGTTCCAGGCCACGCAGGCTGCCACCCTTGCCGTTGAACGGTGCGGTATAGGTACCGGTCTTGTCGACAACAATGCCCGGCGGCAGGCTGACGCCGTTGGCCAGCAGCCATGCGTCTACCTGGTCGGTGAAGTCGTAGCCATCACGCTTTTCGGTGAAGACGTAGGTCTTCAGGTCCTTGTAAAAGAACGCCGCAGCAACATATGCCTTGTTGCCGAAGTACTTCTCCCACGACAGGTCAACCGCGTTGGCCACCCACGGATCCAGGTTGGGGTTGCCGCCGCTGGCACCCGGCGTGCCATTGTTGGTGTCGACGCCGAACTCCATCGAGGCGCGCATTTCATCGACGCGCGGGCGTGCTACCTGGCGGGCCAGGGCGAAGCGCACGGTGTTTTCGGCCGGCAGTTCAAAGGCCAGGTTCAGGCTCGGCAGGAAGTCGAGGTACTTCTTGCCTTCGTTGATCGGAATCACCTGGCTGCCAACCGCCTGCGAGCCGTCCCAGTAGTTGGAGTGCGATGACTGATCAACGTGCTGGGCCTGGATGCCGACATTGCCGCGTACCGGGATCGAGCCGATCTGCGTGCTGATGTTGGCGCGCAGGAAGGTGGTGGTGATCTTCTCGTCCACTGTCCACTGCTTCGGAATCAGGTAGCTCTCGGTGGTGGTCGGGTTGAACACCATGTAGCGGCCAACCGCAGCAGGCACGTTCCAGGCCGGGATGTAGCCGGCGCCGGCAAAGCCCAGGTTGACCGGCTTGTACTGCAGGTCGGCGGCGATGCTGGTGTCGCCCTGTGCACCCAGGTTGATGTTGCCTTCGGCCTGGGTCTTGTTCTTGCTGCGGTCGGCGTAGTTCACGCCGACGTCGAAGTCGGAGAACCAGGTGAAGCCCTCCGGCACCGGGAAGGTGGCAGCCAGCTTGAATCCCTTCAGCTCATCGTCCACATGCGGGGTCTTGCCATAGCCCGAACCGTAGATGGTATTGGTCAGGTAGAGCTTGCTGTAGTCCGAGTAATCAAGGCCCGGGGTGAACTTCGGGAAGCTGCCGCCGGCGAAGTTCAGTTTCACCGAATCCAGCATGGGTGCCGGCAGCAGCTGCAGGTTGTTTTCCAGGTTCAGCTCGTCACGTTCGGCCTTGGACCAGCTCACGTCGGCAACCACGCGCACATCACCGAAGTTGAACTCGTTGTTCCAGCCGATGGCCTTGATGCTGTCCTCGCGGTGGTTGTACATGCCGCGCACAAGTGGGTAGACATTGTGCGCAACACCACTCTCGAAGCTACCGTTGCTGCCGACCACCACGTCGGTCAGGTTGAGCGGGTCGTAGCCACCGTTGTAGCCACCCAGATGGATTTCGATCTGGTTGGCGGTGTCGTATTCCTTGGCCTTGGTGTAGAAGGTGTCCAGCGTGCTGGTCCAGCTGTTGTTGGGCCGGAACTGCAGGGTCGCCATGACGCCGTCACGCTTGGCGTGGCCGGTACGGCGCAGTGCCTTGATGCCATCGGAATAGTAGGTACCGCCGGGGACGCCCGGGCGCCAGTCATCGCCGCCCAGCGCCTGCCAAGGTTCATAGAGACCTACCTGGTTTTCCTGCTTGGACATCTCCGAATGGGAGTAGCCAATGGCCAGGCCAATGGTGTTGTCGGCGAACTTGTCGACGTAACTGAAGTTGGCGCGGCTGCCATACGGGTCTTCGCCAGCGGCTTCGCCCAGCGAGTTTTTCTGGTAGCGGCCGCTGAGTGCGATGACGCGCTCGTTATAGCTGAGCGGGCGCACGGTTTGCAGGTCCAGGGTGCCGGACAGACCCTGGCCGACCAAGCCGGAATCCGGGGTCTTGTAGACGGTCACGCCGCTGATCAGCTCAGACGGGTACTGGTCGAACTCGACGCTGCGGTTGTCGCCGGTGCTGACCACTTCGCGGCCGTTGAGCAGGGTGGTGGCGAAGTCCGGCGACAGGCCGCGCACGCTGATCACCTGGGCACGGCCGGCAACGCGCTGGGCGGCCAGGCCGGGCAGGCGGGCGATGGATTCGGCGATGCTCACGTCCGGCAGCTTGCCGATGTCTTCGGCCGAGATGGCTTCCACGATCGAGGTCGAGTCGCGCTTGACCGAGATCGCGCTCTCGATGCCGCGGCGGATGCCGGTGACGGTGACGGTGTCCAGATTGGTGGCTTCGGCCTTGGCCTTGGCTTGTTCTTCGGCCGTCTGTGCGTGTGCGCTGGCGGCTGTCAGTGTGATGGCTGAGGCCAGTGCAACGCTCAGCAGGTTGCGCTTGGTGTTCAACATACTCCCCTCTCCCAGGTGATGTCGGTTGGTTGTGTTCTGTGCTCCCCCGTCTTGGTGTGGGGGATGCGTCGCTGTTTTTTTCGCTGCTTGCGACTGACTCGCATGGTAATCAGCGGGCAAGCCCGTGGTGCTGGGCTGCATACGTATTCAATGGGGCTTTGCGGCGGCAGATAGGTCTGAAAACGCTTTCGGCGACGGTTCTGCCATCACGCCGTCGTTTCCGCGAAGGCGGGAATCGCTGTGGCTGTGGCATCGGTTGTGGCTTTGGTTCATGCCGTCATTCCCGCGCAGGCGGGAATCGCTCTGGCTCTTGATTTGCGCGTCGAAGTGAAAGAACGAGAATCAAGGGCAAAGAGCCAAGAGCCAAGAGCCAAGAGCGATTCCCGCCTGCGCGGGAATGACGGCTGTAGAGCAAAAGCCAAAAGCCAGACGTCCAAAGCCCCAAGCCCCAAGCCCAAAGCCTTGGGCTTCAGGCCGTCCAGCCCTCACTCCACTGGCACAAAGCGCACAGCAGCACCGCCACCAGCCGCCAGCTGCAGCTTGATCCGGTCGCGGTTGTCGACCACCCGCGCCTCACGGACAAACGCAAACGGTGCCGTCTCCCAGTTGGCGCCGTCACCATCGCGGTAGATCTCCGCGCGGTAACGCTTGCCTGGGGTCAGGAACGACAAGGCCACATCCAGCGCCTGCGATTTCTCGCTGCCAACGCTGCCGACAAACCATTCCTCGCTACCACGCGCCTTGCGTGCAAAGGTCACGTACTGGCCAACCTCGCCATTGAGCACATGGCTTTCCTCCCAATCCACCGCCACGTCCTTGATGAACTGGAAGGCGTCCGGGTGCTGGGCGTAGTGTTCGGGCAGGTCGGCGACCATCTGCACCGGGCTGTACAGCACCACGTACAGGGCCAGCTGCTTGGCCAGGGTGCTGCGCAGGGCCAGGCCGTTGCGGCCCTTCAGGCTGACGATGCCCGGGGTGTAATCCATCGGTCCGCCCAACATGCGGGTGAACACCAGCGTGGCTTCATGGCCCGGCGGGTTGGGCGGGTTGCCCCAGGCGTTGAACTCCATGCCGCGTGCGCCTTCGCGCGATACCCAGTTCGGGTAGGTGCGGCGCAGGCCGGTGTCCTTGATCGGCTCGTGTGAGTTGATCGCGATGTGCTTGGCGGCGGCCTGCTGGAGCACACGCAGGTTGTGGTTGCTCATCCACTGGCCTTCATGCCATTCGCGGGTGATCGGGCCATCGACCTGGTCCTGGCGGTGGATGTCACCTGCGTCGCAGACATAGCCGGTCTTGACCACATCCACGCCGTTGCGCGCATACAGGTCCAGCGCTGCAGGCAACTGGCGTTCGTAGTGGCTGACCGCGCAGGCGGTTTCATGGTGGCCGATCAGGTGCACGCCTTTGCCGGCGGCGTAGCGGGCAAGGCCCGGCAGGTCGAAATCCGGGGTGGCGCGGGTGAAGTCGAAGGCCTCACCGTTGGCGAACCAGTCGCCGTCCCAGCCGATGTTCCAGCCTTCCACCAGTACGCCACGGAAGCCATTGGCGGCGGCGAAGTCGATGTAACGGCGGGTGTTCTCGGTGGTGGCGCCATGCTTGGGGCCGGTCGCCCAGGTCTCGGTCTCCAGGTGCAGCGACCACCACACACCGGCATATTTGGCCGGTTTGAACCAGCTCACATCGCCGATGGCGTTGGGTTCGTTGAGGTTGAGGATGAGGCTGGATTCAGCCAGGTCGCCCGCTTGCTCGCCGATGGTGATGGTGCGCCATGGGGTATTGAAGGGCAGGGCGCGCACGACCGGCGCACCGCTGCTGGACGGGGTCAGCGTCGCGCGCAGGATGTCGCCATCACCACGGGCCAGGTTCATGCCGGCGTAGTCCACCAGCGCGGCTTCGTGGATGGAGATATGCAGGCCGTTGTCGCTGCGCAGGGTCAGCGGGGTCTGCGCGGTGCCGACCTCCTTCAACGGGGTCTGGTGGTACAGGTATTCCTCGCGATTCCACTCGAAGGCGGGAATCCACCAGGCGGTTGCCGGGCGCGCCAGCGCGAACTCGGTCAGCTCGGCGTGGATCTGCGCCTGCTTCATGCCGGCCTGCTGTGGGAACTCGTAGCGGAAGCCGATGCCGTCGTCATAGACGCGGAACACCACGTCAAAGTGGCGCTCGTAGTTGCGGCCGGCGCCGGGCTTCTCGGTGAAGCTGGCGCGCAGCTCGTTGTAGTGATTGCGGGTGAGGCGGCGCTCGCCCCAAGGCTGCTCCCAGGTTTCGTCGAAGCTGCGCTGTGACTGGCCGGTAAGGGCGACATTGCGTTCCAACCGGCCATCACCGAGCAGCATGCCCAGCCGAGACGGCGCGATCACCGCCTCGCCATTGCGCTCCACCCGGTAGGAAGGGCGGCCTTCGTGCTGGGATTCGACGATCACCACCAGGTGCTTGTCGGGTGAGGTGACGCGCGCCAGATCGGCGGCATGGGCCGGCAGGCAACTGATCAGCAGCAGCGCGAACGCAGCCTTTAGCGATAGGCGGGCAGGGGTGGGGCGTGTATCGGCCATGCGGGTCTCAACTCCGGGTTCTGGTCGGCGCGCCGGCCCAGCGGGGTGGCACGTGGCGCCACTATTCCCCGGCCGGGGCCGCTGTGGGCGCAATGCCGCATTGAATACGTATGCAACAGCGGTGCAGATCACAGGTGCGCCCTCTACCATGGCCGCAGCGCATCCGCGCCCAACATCGCATCCGTGATTCCCGGAGGGGGAAGCGCTTGATGAATAGCAAACCGCAGCTGTCGTTCTGGCAGATCTGGAACATGTGTTTCGGCTTCCTGGGTATCCAGTTCGGCTTCGCGCTGCAGAACGCCAATGCCAGCCGCATCTTTGAAACGCTGGGCGCGCCGATGGATGCGGTGCCGGGGCTGTGGATCGCCGCGCCGCTGACCGGTCTGCTGGTGCAGCCCGTGATCGGCTATCTGTCCGACCGCACCTGGACGCGCTGGGGCCGCCGCCGTCCCTACTTCATGATCGGCGCGGTGCTGACCACGCTCGCCCTGCTGGTGATGCCCAACTCGCCGACCCTGTGGATTGCCGCCGGCACGCTGTGGGTGCTGGATGCCTCGATCAATATCTCGATGGAGCCGTTCCGCGCCTTCGTTGGTGATCAGTTGTCGCCGAAGCAGCGCCCGACGGGCTTCTCGATGCAGAGTTTCTTTATCGGCGTGGGCGCGGTGGTGGCCAGCTTCCTGCCCTTCATCCTTGCCCACTTCGGTGTCGCCAATACGGCGGGTCCGGGCGAGGTGCCGGATACCGTGCGCTATGCCTTCTACTTCGGCGCGGCGGTGCTATTGCTGGCGATGAGCTGGACGGTGTTCAGCACGCGCGAGTATTCCCCGGCCGAGCTGGCCCGCTTCGACGATGCCGAACCGGCGGCCGTGCATGCCGTGCAGCGCGCTGCAGGTCTGCCGCAATGGGGTCAGATCGGCGTGTGGCTTGGTTTGGGGGTGTTGCTGGCAGCGTTGATCGCCTGGCGCCAAGGCGACCGCATGCTCTATGTGCTGGCCGGCCTGTGCGCCAGTTACGGCCTGCTGCTCGGCGTGGCGCGGGTGCTGCCCGGCACACATATGCTGGCCACCATCGTCGATGACCTGCGCAGCATGCCGGGCACGATGCGGCGTTTGGCATGGGTGCAGTTCTTCTCCTGGTTCGCCCTGTTTGCGATGTGGATCTACACCACTGCAGCGGTGGCGGGCACGCACTTCGGTTCCACCGATACGCAGTCGGCTGCGTACAACGAAGGCGCGAACTGGGTAGGTGTGTTGTTCGGCGCCTACAACGGCTTCGCGGCCGTGGCTGCGTTGATCATCCCGCTGATGGTGCGCGCGATTGGCCTGCGCTGGAGCCACCTGGTCAATCTGTGGCTGGGCGGCTTGGGCCTGATCTCGCTGATGCTGATCAAGGACCCACACTGGCTGTTGCTGTCGATGGTCGGCGTCGGCTTTGCCTGGGCCTCGATCCTGTCGCTGCCGTACGCACTGCTGTCAGACAGCGTGCCGGCGGCGAAGATGGGCGTGTACATGGGCATCTTCAATTTCTTCATCGTGATCCCGCAGCTGGTGGCCGCCAGTGCCTTGGGCTTCGCCCTGCGCAACTGGTTGGGTGGTGATCCCATCCACGTGCTGGTGCTGGGCGGTTGCAGTTTGTTCGTGGCCGGCTTGTGCGTGCTGCGGGTTCCGTCGCAACAGGAGGTGGTGTGATGCGTAGTCGTTTGGCAGCAGCGGTTGGACTTGCAGTGATGGCAGGCTCGGCCTTGGCCGGTAGCCGGCCGGATTACATCGGTACCACCGAGCCCTTCGCCAGTGATGCGGTGTACTTCGTGGTCACTGACCGCTTCGTCAATGGTGATACCAGCAACGACCATCGCGACCAGGGCGGCGAACACCGCACCTTCGATATTCCGGTGCCGTGCCCGGACAAGATCGACGGCAACATCGGCTACCTCGGCGGCGACTTCAAGGGCGTACTCGACAACGCCGACTACATCCGCGAGCTTGGCTTTGGCGCGGTATGGATCACGCCGATCATCGACAACCCCGATCAGGCCTTCACCGGCAGCAAGCCAATCAGCTGCACCAGCACCCTGACTGACCGCGGCAAGACCGGCTACCACGGTTACTGGGGCATCAACTTCTACAAGCTGGACGAGCATCTGCCCAGTGCAGACCTGGATTTCGCCGGGCTGACCAAGGGCCTGCACGATGCCAAGCTGAAGGTGGTGCTGGATATCGTCGGCAACCACGGCTCACCGGCCTGGACCATGCCCAAGCGGCAGCCACAGTTCGGCCAGATCTTCGACAAGGACGGCAAGTTGATCGCCGACCATCAGAACCTTGCCCCGGACAAGCTTGATCCGAAGCACAACCCGCTGCATGCGTTCTACAACAACATCGGCCCGGTCGATGGCAGCAAGGGTTCGATCTTCGACGGCAACCTGGCCGAGCTGTCGGATTTCAACGAGCACAACCCGGCAGTGATGGATTACCTGGTTGGCGCCTACCTGCAATGGACGGCGCAGGGTGTGGATGCCTTGCGCATCGACACCATCGGCTGGTTGCCGCATCCGTGGTGGCATGAATTCGTAAGCCGCATCCGCGCCGAGCACCCGGGCATGTTCATGTTCGGCGAAGCCTTCGACTACGACGCCGCCAAGATCGCCGAGCACACCTGGCCGGCGAACGCCAACGTCAGCGTGCTGGATTTCCCACTGCGCGGTGCGCTTTCGTCGGTATTCGGCAAGGAGCAGAAGGGCTTTGAAACGCTGGCCGAACCGCTGCATCTGAGCGGAGGCCCGTATGCCAATCCGTATGCGTTGATGAGTTTCTACGACAACCATGACATGGCGCGTCTGGATGCCAGCGACGCCGGCTTCATCGACGCGCATAACTGGCTGTTCACCGCACGCGGCATTCCGGTGCTCTATTACGGTTCGGAAACCGGCTTCATGCGCGGACGCGCCGAGCATGCGGGCAACCGTGCCTACTTCGGCCAGCAGCGGGTGAATGAAGCAGGGCAAAGCCCGATCTTCGCTCCGCTGCAGCGCATCGCCAAACTGCGTGAAGCAACGCCTGCGTTGCAGCGCGGCCTGCAGGTCAACGAGCGGCTGCAGGGCGACGAGGCGGTCTTCTACCGCGTGCTGCAGCATGGAGACACGGCGCAGACGGCGCTGGTGCTGCTGAACAAGGGCGACGCTGCACGCTCGTTCGAGGTGAGCCGTTATCTGCAGGCCGGGCAGTGGCGTGATGTGCTGGGTGGCGGTTCCTTGAAGGTGAAGCGTTCGCTGAAGACCGAAGTGCCGGCGCATGGGGTCAAGGTGTTTGTGCTGGAAGGGCAGGTGAAACAGGCTGAGCTGCAGGTGCAGCTGGACGCTGCCATGGCGGATCAGCAAGCCAGGGATAAACGACTGGCGCAGTAGCCTGCGTTAGCCCCTCTCCCTGCGGGAGAGGGGTTGGGGTGAGGGTAAGGCTCTTCGAGCAATCCAACACCGCGCCAAAAGCACCCCTCCCCAACCCTCCCCTTTGCTGCGCAAAAGGGAGGGGGCTGTTCGCGTGCAGCTGGAGGCCTTGCTTGTCCCCCTCCCTTTGCCGAAGGCAAGGGGAGGGCCGGGGAGGGGTAGCTCTCGCTTCTGTCTCACCTACAGCCCCTGCGCCTCCCAAAGCCTCACCCGCTACAATCCGCCCCCAGGCATTTCCGGCGGCACCCATGAACCAGCTCCCCCCGCAGACCCCCATCGAAACCCTGTTGCAGACGGCAATGGACGGCAAACTGCCGATCCGCGCGTTCATGCAGGCCTTCGTCGCCTCCGAGGTGGTGCTGCTGACCGGCAGCCTGGTCACGCCTGACGGCAGTGGTTTCGATCCGCTGCTGTTCGACAAGCAGGGTGTGCTGCATGTGGCGGTGTTCACCGACATGGCGCGGGTTGGCTTCCACCAGCAGCAGGCACCGCACAACATCCGCATGCTGATGCTGGAGGTGCTGCGCCGCGTGCCCGGTGGCTACGGTGTGGTGATCAATCCGGGCACGCAGCTGGGCTTCGAGATATCACCGTCAGGCGTGGGCGAAATCCTCAAGGATTTCAGCTAGGCCAAGGCACGCGAAGACACCGTAGCCCGGGTAAGCGCAGCGCATCCGGGGCTTGCGTCCAAGGGGCGGCGTGTCGACGGAGTTGAGGGCTGACGGAACGTTGTTGCTTCTGTGCTCCCCGGGTGCGCTGCGCTTACCCGGGCTACAGGGGCTACGGCGTGAATCAGACGCCGAGCGATGATTCCCGCACCACCAGCCTCACCGGAATGGTGAGGCCTTCCACCGGCTCACCGGCAATCAGGCTCAACAGCTTGTCCACCAGCAGCTGCCCGGCCTGCTTGGTGTCCTGCTGCACCGTGGTCAATGGCGGCGATACCGACGCCGCCAGCGGAATATCATCAAAGCCGGTAACCGCGACATCCTGTGGCACGCGTATACCGCGCTCGCGCAGGGCCCGCAACGCGCCGATGGCGATCAGGTCGCTGGCCGCGCAGATCGCGTCGAAATTCTTGCCGCTGTCGAGCAGGGCGATGCAGGCAGCGTGGCCTGACTCCTCGGTGGTAATGGCATTGTGCTGCATGCCGGGATCTGCCTTCAGCCCGCGCGCAGCCAGCGCCTGAACGTGGCCGCGGTAGCGTTCCTCGAATTCGGGATAGTGGCTGGATGCGTGGCCGAGGAACGCGATGCGCTGGCGGCCCTGCTCAAGCAGGTGCGCGCTGATATCAAAGCCGCCTTGGAAGTTGTCGCTGCCGATCGATACACCAGGCTGGCCCGGCAAGGCCGCGCCCCAGCGCACGAAGTGGGTGCCTTGCTCCACCAGCCGCTGCAGCCGCTCAACCGACTCGTGATAGTCGCCATAGCCGAGCAGGATGATGCCGTCGGCCTTGTTGCTGTCTTCGAAATCGGCATGCCAGTCGCTGGACAGCTGCTGGAAGGACACCAGCAGGTCCCGGCCCTTCAGCGCGCAGGCACGGGTGATCGAGCCCAGCATCGAGTGGAAGAAGGGGTTGATCAACGAGTCATCGTTGGTCGGGTCCTCGAAGAACAGCAGCGCCAGCGTGCCGGACTGCTGGCAGCGCAGGCTGGAGGCGTTCTTGTCGACCTTGTAGTTCAGCTGGCGGGCGATATCGAGGATGCGCTGGCGGGTTTCGGCATTGACCATCGGGCTGCCACGCAGCGCACGCGACACCGTCGGCTGCGAGACGCCGGCCATGTGTGCGATATCCAATGAAGTGGCTTTGCCCTTGATGACCATCTTGACCAGCAATCTGAACGACGTCTGGCATCATGCCATGCGGTCGTCGAAACGGGGGCAGACCGGGGCCAGTATGTCCCGCCAGCCGGGCGATTCCGGCGCTGGCCGGCGGACCCTCCGGACCTCGTCCGGGGCGGTGGCAGCCCCGGCTGGGCCAGCGCAAGCCTTACGCCACAAGGGCTGCAAGGATTGGCTGCTATCTGTCGCCGGACAGATATAATACGTCGGCTATTGCCCGCATCCGGCGGGTGGACCCCAACGGAAGAGTAGGAACCTATGGCCCGCGGCATCAATAAAGTCATCCTCGTCGGCAATCTCGGCAACGACCCGGACACCAAGTACACCCAGGCCGGCATGGCGATCACCCGCATCAGCCTGGCTACCACCAGCGTGCGCAAGGACCGTGACGGCAACCAGCAGGAGCGTACCGAGTGGCACCGTGTGGTGTTCTTCGGCAAGCTCGGCGAGATCGCCGGTGAATACCTGCGCAAGGGCAGCTCGGTCTATGTCGAAGGCGAACTGCGCTACGACAAGTACACCGGCCAGGACGGTGTTGAAAAGTACACCACCGACATCGTCGCCAACGAAATGCAGATGCTCGGCGGCCGTGGTGAAGGCGGCGGTGGTGGCGGTGGCGGCTACGGCGGCGATCGTCCGCAGCGTCAGTCGGCCCCGCGTCAGCAGCAGGGTGGCGGCCAGGGCGGTTATGGCAACCAGGACCAGGGCGGCGGCTACGGCGGCGGTCAGCGCCAGCAGCAGCGCCAGGCACCGCCGCAGCAGCAGTCGGCGCCGCCGATGGATGATTTTGCTGACGACGATATTCCGTTCTAGGTCACTACCTATACCTAGTTGTCCATTTATTAGAAGGGCAGGAGGCTGTTGATTTCCTGCCTTTTCTTTTTGCCTACGTCATGTGTTAGATTTCTATGTAGTCATACATGAACATAAAAGGGTTGGCTTGGAACAGGTGGAGGCAACGCTGCGCCGCTTCCGATTGGTCAACGTGGTCCTGCCGAAAGCGGGAACGCTTGAACAGGAGCTTGTCCCTACTCTGGTTGATCAACGAACTGGATTGCCACCACGTCTTGCTCTGCGATGGGTAATGCGCTCGCGTCGCAATGCAGTGGGTGAGAAGACGCTCGCGGACGATCTCCGTGCTGCTTCATTGCTTTACTCGTTCTGCGAAGACGAACTCAAGGTGTCCTTAGACGATGTCTTCGCACACGGTCATCGACTGAATGCAGATGAGCTCGATCAACTGATCGGATATTTGAGGGCGGGCCGGGGTTCTAGCGGGATTAGAGCGCTCGCCACAACTGGGCAGCTGATTTCAAACGCTGAGCGCTTCTTGCGGTGGCTCGCTAAGCCGATAGATCGTGGCGGCAAGACTTTTGTGCAGCCCGCAGAGCTGGTTCTGTACCACGAACAGCTTCGCCTGACGTTTGCGGATTTGCGCGCTTTCAGATCGCGCGGGAATCGAATTCAGCCACTCTCTTCTGATGATGACATCGCACTGTCGAACCTAGTAGGTCCCCGGAGACGTAAGGATGGTCGTCACGAGATACCGCTTCGCTTTTCTGACGAAAATCCATGGCATCCGTCGACTCGACTTCGGAATTGGATCGGTTACCTACTCTCTCGGGAGCTAGGTCTTCGCCGCGGCGAAGTGGGTAAGGTATGTGTCGGGGATATACGGAACGTGCAAGGGCCCTGCATTGCGGTGCGCCGCCGACCACATGATCCATCGGATACGCGCACAAGCAGCAATAGGCCGAAAGTTAAGTCGCTCGAGCGCGAGCTTCCGATGTCAAATCTACTGGGATTGGCAATCCGCCAGTACTGCAACACGCTTCCCGAAGACGGCGGTCGTCGCGGCGCGCGAACTCCCTATCTCCTAGTCACGGCTTCAGGTGCTCCGATTTCTGGGACGAGTTTAGACGCCATCTGGAACGCGGTGAATGCGCGCCTTCCGTTGAATCTTAGTTGGCATTCGTTGCGGCACACCTGGGCCGAAGAAACAGCTGACGACCTCCTTGAGCAGTACCAAGGAACTGCTGATGCCTCAGACATCGTGTTGGGAATTCTTCGAGAGCTAGGTGGGTGGGCCCCAACGTCGAATACCCCACTCGCCTACATTCGGAACGCGCTGAAGAAGCGCGGCGACGCCTACTTGCGCAAAAGGAATGCGAAGTTCGATGAGGGGTCAGGACATGCCTGAGCTGCGCACGGATGAGAATCACGAGTTGGTCGACCTTCCAGCGCTACCCGGAATCGTCACTACCAAAGATCGCCAGACTCTCGACACGAGCGGCGACGTTTGGTCGCTTCGCGCCAATGCTGACGGCGGTGGCCTAGTCGCGATCGACTTTCGCCCAATTGTCGGGATAGCAACGCACCGATTCATGGAGGTGGCCAAGCGCTTTGTCGCGAAGAAGGCAGCTACTTACGCTTCCTGGAGCCTTGCGAACATCGCATTTGCCATCTCGCGCGCGGTGCGGTTCTGGCGAGAGCAGGCGCCGGACGCCCTTGTTGACTGGGGACGACTTGGTGTCTCCGATTTTCAATCGCTTCTGTCCAAAGGACTCGAATCTCCGCAAGGTGTTGGTGGAAATGACTTCGCGCACATGCGAGCGATCTATGCGTGGGGCTGCCATGTTGCAAGGCTCGGCGACTTCGACCCCAATCTCTCTCTTCAGCTGAAGGCGATCAAGGCTCCCGGCAATATGAAGGGTGGGAGGGTTCTGAGCGGCGACCCTCAGGTCGGACCGTTCTCGCCGGAAGAGGTTGAATTGCTGGACCAGGCGTTGAAAGAGGGCAAGGGGGATCCGGGCACCTTGGTCATCACGCAACTGCTTCAGGAACTGGGACTCAGGCCCATCCAAGTGCTGCGGACCCGATGGTCCGGATTGCGGCGCTTCGAGGCTAACGTTGTTGAAGGGGGGCAGCCACGAAAACTTGTCCGCTATACATTGGACATTCCTCGAGCTAAGGAGCGTGGCGAGTACCGTGTGGAGGAAGTGCGGCCCATCAGCACGCTACTAGGACAAAGACTTCAATCGCTAGCACCGCAGGCTCCGACGAACACTTCACCGTTATGCTGGTGGTTGGATCCAGATACTTCGACGGTCACGTTGGGGGGCTTGGTGCAGGATTGGGTCGATCAGGCTCAGATCGTTTCCCCGCGCACAGGTCGCGCACTCAAGGCAAACCCAACCCGCTTCCGTTACACGCTGGCCACCGAGGCAGCGAGGGACGGCGCTTCGCGGTTCGACATAGCGCACCTGTTGTTCCACAAGGACCTGCAGAACGTCGAAGTCTATTTCGATGCTGCTGGAACCGTTATGGATCAGATTGAGGAGCGGTTAGATCGCGCCTTCGGCTCCCACCTCAACCGCTTTCTGGGCAAGGTAACGAGCACGTCTGACCCGTCTCCGCATCCAGGGATTCCGCGTCGCGTCGTTCCAGGCATATTCCCCCAGTTTCTAGAAGTCCCGTTGCAGCTGGGATTGGGGGCGTGCGGACAGAACGTGGCTCGCCATGGCATCTGCAAGTTAGCTCCACCGCTAAGTTGCTATCGCTGCCCGAAGTTTGCTGCCTTCCGGGAGGCCGATCACAAGTCAGTCGGCGACGCTCTTGAAGCGTTGGCTCGAAGCAGGTTCGAAGGACGCGCGGACGACAGGGTGGGAGGGGAGCTTGTCCTCACCATTCAGGCAATTCGCGAACTCGAGCGCCAAGTCGAAGAGGAAGCTCAGCATGACTGCGGTTAGTGCTTTCGCGAAGGCGCCATCCGCGGCCGAACGTTCATACGTTGATCGCGGAAGGGCTGCTTTCGCCGTTCGCTTTCCTGGCCAAGACTTCGATTGGCACTCGTGGAGCATCCGGCATCTGAAGAAGTCCGGGGCCGGGCAAGGGAATGTCTCTTTGTTGTTCACGAGGATCGAGAAGGGAAATCGACACGTTTCGCTCCCAGATCACTTTTCACGTGTCATCAAGGCTTGTCTATGTATCGGGGGTAAGGAGCCGGGCACGATGTACAACGGCTCTACGGCTGCACGTTGGCTCTGGGAAGCAATTCGCAAGCGATTTGGGGGCAGCGAAGAGGCTTTTTCCTGGGCCGGATTGCGCAGCGATGACGTAGAAGGGGCCGAGGAGATAATGCTTGCGTCAGGAATGAAGTCGAGCAGCGCTTACCGGAGATGCGTTGACCTGCAGTCGATTCTGACAAGCCTAGCAGAAGCTCAAGTCATAGCACCCCTGGCGATCACCTTCCGAACCCCGCGCCAAGAGAGCTTGGATCGCCAAACTCTAGATGGGCGGGCTGCAAGAGATGAATTGCTGCCTTCTGAGGAAGCGATTGCAGCTATAGCTGACATCTACAACGATCAATACGACATCAGCCCATTTGAGCAACTGCTGGCTTGCGTTCCTGCTCTCATGTTTGTGTCAAGCCTGAGAATAATCGAGCCACTTCAGTTCACAACGAATCCGATTCGGAAGGAAGGGGATCGGCACTTCATCTACTTCTTCAAGGCGAAAGGGAAGGCGGTTATCGAAGACAAGATCCCACTCACAAGCGCTCAAGCCTCCCTGGCTCGGGACGCTGTGGATCGCGCCTTGCGCTTGACTTCCGACGCGCGGGCGCGGGCGAAGGAGCTAGTTGAATCACCACATCACTTCCCCCTGCCAGCCTGGGCCATGGAGAAGGAGTGGCTCTCGGAGCGCGAAGTTGCTGAGCTCTTAGGGCTGACAGCGGTCAAGTTGCCGAAGTGCGTCGAGTCTAGGAGGGACGATGTCTCGATGCTTAAGGTGTTTCGCAGGGAATCGCTGCAAGGGCATTTACAGCGCTACCGAGAGAAGCATAGCCAAGAGTCGGTTCGTGGCGTGACGAGAAGGGCGGACGGAACTTGGCTTCCGCTCCATCAAGCGCTGTTCGTTTGCTTCAAGAACCAGGGACACGAGGGCAAAGGAACGAATCCCCTACTGGTCGTCCTTCTCCGTCAACAACAGGTCGGAACCTTTCTTGGCGGACAATCGAACGGACTGAAATCTATATTCGAGCGCCTTGGACTAGCCGAGAAAGACGGCCGTCCGATCACGCTGAATTCTCACCAGATCCGGCACTACGTGACTACCAAAGCGTCCGGAGCGGGCATCAGCGACGCGCACCTCGTCAGGTGGCAGCGTAGAGCGCACGAAGGGGATCTCGAAGCGTACAAGCACCTCACGTCTGAGGAGCGGCTGGGGAGGCTCCGAGAACACATCAAGAGTGGTCGTCTGAAGGGCGATGTTGCCACGATGTACTTCTCACTCGCAGACGGAGAGCGAGACGTCTTCCTTACGACCATCGTTCAAGCAATACACATCACCCATCTCGGGTTCTGTGTGCACGACTTCAATTCATCGCCATGTCCAAGCGCGCTGAACTGCGTCAAGCGCTGCGGCTCCTTCCTTTTTGATACGAAGGATGAGGCGCAGCGTGCAAGGCTGACAACGTTACAGCTTCGAAACGCGAAGGCACTCGAAGATGCCGAGGCGGCTTTGGCCGCACAAGAAGGAGTTCTCACGGACGAGTGGGTGCGAGATCTCAGGGAAACCGACGAGGGCCTTCGGATCATCCTGCTTGCTGAGGATGTTCGAGGCACAGGGGTTGTATCGCCATTTGGCGACAGTCCCTCAAAATTTCAGGAGCTCGAGTAGCCATGGCGCGCCCTTCCATCGAGAGGCAGGTCAAGGAAAAGGTTTCTCAATATATCGAGAAGGCAATGGCTTCCTCACCGAAAGAGATGGCGCTCTCGACCTTGGCCGTCTCTGTTGCTATCGGCCATGACAGGCGCGTACTGAAGAAGTACGGACAGGACTTGGTGATCGCCGCGGCAGAGAAGAAGCGAGCGAAAACCTTGCGGACTGGCGCCGATGAGAAACGTCGGTCGATGGGCGAGCGGCTGGATGCCATCCAGCTCAAGAACGAGCAGTTGGAGGGCCAGTCGAACGCCTTGCTGGCACGCCTCGCCTTAGTTGAAGGAAACGCCAAGCGGCTGGGGATTGACCCAGAAGAGCTGTACAAGCCTTTGATCCCGCCTGATAGGAGGGTGTCCGGAGTCTTCAAGGCTAGGGGTCCTCGGCCCCTGGGGGGCCGCTGATGGGCCGCCGTGGGGGTCAGTCTCACTTCGTGAGATCGATCGGTCGCCTGATTGCCGACGAATCCACGTCCGGCCAGTCTTGCAGTGACCTTGAGCATCGCCCCTCTTGCCCTCGGCTTTCGACGAGCTCGGTGCCGATGCCGTCGCCGTCCATGGCAGACATCGGGCCTTCTTTGGGCTTCCAAGATAGCTCGAAGGCTGCCATCTAGCGCCATGATCATCCCTGACGCTCGCCTCAAATTCTTTCGACGCGTGAAGTCTGTCAGGGACTCGGCGGGCATCGAATTTGATGCCGGTAGGATCATTCGAGCGATCCTTCATCTTTGGCAGGCACGCAATTTTCCTGAACTGAAATCTGAGCGCGCCCCATGGGGTGCGGCAGCGTACGTCGCCGACCCTGCTGTCGAGGAGCTAGCGGATTGGGTCAGTCGCCAGCCGTTTGGAGATGGCGCGTACTGGATCGCGACGGCGTACTCGCTATTGGTCGACAAGGACACTCGATCACAACGCGCCTTGTTCTTCACCCCTCCGATTCTGGCGGATAGGCTGATCAACAACCTGGTGAATGCGGGCGCCGATCTATTAGAAAGCACCTGGCACGATCCTGCTTGCGGAGGATCTGCGTTTCTTGTGCCACTCGCCCTTCGCATGATGAAGGAGCTCGACGGGACCAAGCACACAGCCAAGCAGAAGCTGATCACGATCGAGAATGCGCTCAGCGGCAATGACATTGATGCAGAATTGCTCCATCTCTCGGCGGCGCTTCTCGAGATGGCGACATTTCCGCTCATCAAGGAGTCGCGCTACTCGCCAACATTCAATCTGACGATTGGAGATGGCCTGCGTGCTGGATCAGAAACGTATGACGTGGTCATTTGCAATCCACCCTACCGAAAGTTGAAGGCCGACGAAGTCGATGCCTATCGCGATGGGCATGGTGATGTTATCGAAGGCCAGCCCAATATCTACGGGCTCTTCATCAATCGCTCCTTGACTCTCGCAAAGCGGGGCGGGTTGATAGGTCTTCTAACGCCGACAAGCTTTCTGTCCGGTGACTCATTCTCGAAGCTAAGGGCCAAGCTTCTAAAAGATGCCTGCGTTCTAAGCATCGATATGCTTGGAAATAGAAAGTCGATGTTTATCGACGTTCTCCAAGAGACGGCAATCACGCTGCTCAAGCCTACAGGTGCTGTTCGCGACGACGCCAAAACGCAGATCGTGGTACTTGCAGACGACGGAAAGTATCGGGACGTAGGAAAGTTTCCGCTGCCTAACTCGGGTAGCCCTTGGCCCATTCCCAGGAGCGCCGACGACGCCGCACTTGTAGCAGCTGCCGAGCGTGGTCAATTCACGCTAGCGGACTACGGATACGTGCCTCGTATTGGCAGCCTCGTTGCCTACAGAGACAAGCGGCCACGCTTTGCCAAGCGCCCCGTTGATGCGAAAGGTCGTCTCGTCGTTCCACTCGTCTGGGCAACAGACATCGCACCAAATGGGGCGTTCGACCATGGCCGACAACATCGGTCAAGAAAAAGCAGGCCCTATGTGCAGATCAAAGGGCTCAATGAGGCAGGTGTCGTCAAGGTCAGATCTGTTCTCTTGCAGCGACTTACGTCTAGTGATCAGCGCAGTCGCCTTGTTGCAGCTCCGATTTCGCCGGCTTGGCTCAAGAAGAACCAGGCGTATGTCTGCGAGAACCATGTCATCGTTCTTGAAGCATCGGAACAGGCGACGGTTTCGATTGAGCTAATGGCCGCTTTGCTGAATACGAAGGCGGTCGACCGTGTTTTCAGAACCATATCGAGCGCAACAAACGTTGCCGTGTCAGAGCTTAACGCTCTTCTCTTACCCGCTCCTGCGGCGTGGGTTGCGGCAACCGAGAAGATTGCGGATTTCGAGGGGGCTGCGAGAGCTGCTTATGAGGCGACCGCATTGTTGGCGAAGGGAAGGGTGAAGCCATGAAAGGTAGACGGGGCTCCCCAGGCGGATCGCAACTTCAAAGCATTCGTTCCGCTCAAGAGCGAAAGGCAAAACTAGCTGCGAGCCTGTTGGGCAAGGCTAGTAGCCCGGAGGCGCCGTCTGAAGAAGCTCGGAGGTTGGAGCCGAAGCGAGAAAGGACCCCAAAGAAGTCCTACATGCAGCCAGTCGTAGGCCGCGCCAGCCTAGGCCTGAGACTGCGAACGGACGACGTTGACACTCAAGTCCGCCCAGTAGCTGCAATCGAAGGCATGGCTGGCCATCTAATAAATTCCTCCCGGACACGCCATTCCTCCTTCCTGTTGCTTTGGCCTGGCTCACTGCGCTCTCTGACGTTGGCGCACGCCGTGGGCACTGCAGCGTTGTGGCAAGAAGGAAACAAGCAAGGCCTACGGACGATGATCTATCCGGCAAAGGCCAATTTTCTGCATGCGCTAAACCACGCCCATTTGGACAAGTCGGACTTGGTGAAGCTGGCGCTAGAGCTGCTTGAGGACAACCAAAAGCCAAATCCGAAGGTTACCGCTTCCTTTCGAGAGAAAGATGCCCTTTGGACTTCACTAAACAACATAAAAGCCAGTGATGAGGAGCGAGTTCACCCTAGCCTTGCCGAGCTAATTCCCCACTTCTTCGCCGATTCTGGTTTCGAAGAATGGCGGTCTTGCGACAGGGACATGTTGCGCCACGTCAAGAGCAGCCTAAAGTCTTTCAAAGACAAGCGATTGCTAGGGAGCCTGGCGACGCAGAGTCTAAGCGATCCCAACACCGCGCCAGACGCCGTCTTCGCTGTGAGTTGGAGGGCGACTCGCCAGGACGTCCGAAGCGCTATGCGCGCCTTGGAGAAGGCGCGGAGGCCAGATGTACTCCTAGTTGATCTCACGAGGGCGCTGCGCAAGAAGAACCCGGGATGGAAGGCCAATGCCGTCATGTTCCTCGAGTGCGCGCGGAAGGCCTGGCCAGTCGATACTCCCCCCGTCGTGTTTGTTTCCGATGAGCCTTGGGTGCGAGGCCAGCTGCAGAGGCAGTTGCTTAAGGCCTCTGCTAAGAAGAGCGAGATCTACGCGTGGCTGAGCGAGGCAGACGTGCCCCTGTATGGCGAGATCTGCACGCTCGGCATGGACGGACTGCTTGAGTGCCGCGTGCCAGAGGCGAAAGAACCTTCGGGCAAGGAGATACAAGTCGCCATTACAGACACTGAGGCTGCGGAAGTTGTCGCGCAGATCGAGAAGTTGACCGCCGGCCTTGTAGCGGAGCAGTGGATCGAGGCTCTGGGGGCCGCCTCTTCCTACGTGGAGACACTTGCCGCACTGCCGTCGAGCACGAAGATGCTAGTGGCCTGGCTTGGCGAAGCAGACGTACCGATGGCCGTTAGGCAAAACTATGCCTGGCCAGTCTATCGATCTCGCCTGGAACAGATCCTCCATGATCCAACGTTCCAGAAGCGAGCTGCGTTGAAGCGGATTATCGAACGAGGAAATGCGCTCTGGGAAAACTATTCAAATGGAACGCCGCTAGCTCGCAAGCTCGCGGATCTAATTGAAGAGCACACGCGAGGACATGAGAAGTGCATGGTGGTCTTTACAAGGCCGACGGCGAGGCGTCTGGCAGAGCGGTACTTTGAGGAGTACGACGGTTATCCAGAGGGCGCCGGCTTCGAAGTGCTTCGAGACTGCGTAAAGTTCATGGTTTCTCGAGAGCTGGACAGCGAGCTCGAAAACGCAAAAGGTGACACGCTTATCTTTGCCGGGTTAGATGAAGAGTCGCTTCGAACCATGATCCTTAGCGAGCGTATTTCTTCGCCAACGTACGTTCTTCTAACGCGACGCAATGCTGCCTACTTGAAGGCGACCCTTCGAGCAATCGATAACACAGCGGGATTTGAGGCGCTGCGACCGAGAGTTCAAGCGATTCTGCGTCAGCTGCCCGAATTTCCAGCGGGCGACGAGAAGACAATATTCAGTCGCGCTGACTTTGTTCTTCCAACGTTTTCGTTCGAGCAGGGTCTCTCAACAACATTCGCCGACAGTGACGAACACGACGAATCTGCTTGGGAGCTCGTGCTCGATAGCGGCATCGCCGTTCGCCGCAATCCAACCTCAAAGCTCTACCTCTACGATCCCTCCCAATCACACACTGTGACTCGCGGGTTCAGGGCTGTCGACGTCAGCACGCTTGAGCCCGGCGACCACGTATTCGTGATGTCGTTTGAACTGCGTGAACTGACAGAGTCTGCCTTGAAAGCAGTTGGAGCTCCAATTTCCAACGACAAGCAATTCGAAAACGATCTGCGTAAGTATCACGATCGCGTCGGCGAGCTCGTGGCACAGATCCCTGGTGCCACCCTGACTGATAAGGCGAGAAGCATCCAGCGAGCGTTGGAAGAGGCTCTGGGTGACGCGGTTAATATGCCAGCCGAAGTTACGCTTAGAAGTTGGTTGGATATCGAAAGATATCGCGGTCGTAGTTTCGAAGATGCAAGGCCCGGAGCCCCTCGTGTTGAGCCGCATTTCAGAGCCTTCGCTAAGGCCATTGGCTTGGATTCCTTCGAGGCCACGTACTTTTGGAGAATGGTTATCCAGCCGTTGCGTGGTGTCCGCAGGGCCGATGGCCGACGGGTCTCTGACGCATACTCAGACCTGTTGCTGGAGCCCGAGTCGCTCGAGGTGCACGGCCGGCTTAGTCATTCTGTGGTTCAGGATCTTTATGCGCGAGCGAAAGACAACGTTCATCTGATCGAGGCGATCAACAAGCCTCAGGGGGCGCGCTGAATGGGCGGTGCTATTGCTAGGGTGGACCCGAACACAATCGCGATGACGTTGAAGGAAGCGGTCGTTGATTCGTTGATCAACGCCACTTACTCGCGAATCAGCGGCCTTGGATCGGAGGGTGTGCAGGTCTTCGGCGCAAGGCCGCGATCGGTCTTTGCATCTGGATTTTTGCTTCCTCCGTTGCTGGATCAGGGGCCGGGCGACGAGGTCACGCAGCCGATTCGAATCAGCGCTCACGGGCTCGACCTGCAGGTCCATCGATCTGCTCGGGGAGCCGTCAAGGTTCGACCAAACTTGAGCGTTTACGTTCGAGTTTTTCCCTCTTTGCAGGACCTGCAGCGCCCTGATTGCGGTCCGCGATTTCGCCTCGACGACACGATTCGAATTCATCTGAAGGATGAAACTGAGGCGGCGCTCAAGAAGCGGTGGGAAACAGAATTCTCTGGGAGGGCTTACAAGGAGCGATTCAAGGAGTCGAACTGGCCAGAGATTGAGAGTTCCGTTCGACTTGCGGTTCTAGCGAAGCTGGGTTTACCGCCGAACATCACTACCATTTTTTCCACCAACGACGATGTCGACGTCGCCGACGCGGGTGATGGGGCGGCCGAAGGTGTTGTCGCACGAGGAGACGCGTTTCCTCCATTGAACGATGCACATTTCCGGCCAATGGATGTTCCCCACAAATGGCTCCGGATCGACTTGAGACCTGAAGAGATTCCCATTCTCGAATTCGACCCTTCGTTGCCGCAGATTGACCTGGGCGCTGTCGTCGACCGGGCCTCAGCAGATCTAACGCGAGCACTAGACGGCGCCATCAAGCGCTGGGCGGAGTCGGACATCGGCAAGGCGTGGTGCTACCGGAAAGGCGTTCGAGTTCTGCCGTCGCAATACAAGGGTTGGGAGTTATTTCTCGAAGCCGTTCGGGCTGACCCGACGAAGACTCCTATTCTTCCGGATATTGCACTCCGTTGGCAGGTAAGGGTTGTTCCGGACTGGTCAGATCCATCAAGGTCAAATCTTCACGTTAGTCTGGAAAATGCGTCGATCGAGCCGAAGCGCAACGACGACGCCATGGACCAAAGTGTTTTTCAGGTTCATCTGGAACTGTCGATGCCCACCGTGATGCACCGTTCATTGAGGTTGGGACGGGTCGAGCCGTCGTATCGCTACAACGAGTATCTGGATTACCCCGCCATGGGCTTCAATGGCGGAGTCAAACGACTTAAGGGCGATACATCCGACGATCTGAGAATCCGAACCACCTGGGCCCCGCGCTATACGCAGCCAAGAGTCATCCCGCGCCAGTACGCGGGCCTGCAGCCAAATATGCGGCTGTTGAGTGGAGACAACAGCCTCGGATCGGTATTGCCTCTCGCGGACGTGCTCGAAGATTGGTACGCATCACTGGACGAGAGAGTCGATCCATTTGCCGGACTCAGCACCGACGACGTGGTCGGTAGGGCACGAGAAACGAGCGGATTTGCAAAAGACAAGCGAGGTTGGCGAAAGGAAATTGATGCCGTCCGGGCAGGCCTCGAGATTCTTTCTGAGTCCGAGCGCGCCTGGAAAGTCACTCATAAGCGTGGCCCTCAGTCTGACGAGCGCGCGACGGTATTCGAAGCTTGGCTATCTATGAATGAGACGATGGCTGACGTGCTACGGAGCCGATTCAAGAATGACGACGGTGAGTGGCGTTTGTTCCAACTTGCGTTCGTTATCGCCCACATCCCTGCAATCGCAAGTCGCATGGCTGCTTTTGCGAGTCGATTTGAGCGCGAGCGCGACGACACCGTCACCTTGCTCTACTTCGCGACCGGCGGTGGAAAGTCTGAGGCGTTTTTTGGATTGCTCGTTCTAGCCTTGTTTCTCGATCGACTGAGAGGGAAAGGCATCGGCGTAACGGCGATGATTCGCTATCCATTACGCCTTCTCACCATTCAGCAGGCCCAGCGCTGTTCTAAGGTGCTGGCGAGGGCCGAGCTGGTCCGCAGACGACACTCAATTGGTGGAGAGCCATTTTCTATTGGGTTCTGGGTGGGCAGTGGAGGCTCTCCGAACAGTCACACTGGTCCGGGTGTTGCCGACATTCCAGACATCAAGGATCAAGCAGCCGATCTGAAGACCGAATCGGCGCTACTGGTCCGAGAGATCAACTATGAGCTGCAGAAGGCCGCATGGAACAAGATTCCGTCTTGTCCGTTCTGCGGCGAGGAGACGGTTCTGCGGCGCTTTGCGGCATTGGGAGGAACGATTGCACACGTTTGCTCAAGCCTGACTTGTTCCGCGAACGAGGGTCAGTACAAACCTCTTCCGTTCTACATCTGTGACGCAGATATTTACGACATCGCTCCGTCGGTTCTCTTGGGGACGGTCGACAAGCTTGCACTCATCGGTCAGTCATCGGGAACCATTCGGAAAATCTATGCGATGTTCGGTGCTGCGCCGTGGCAGGAGAAGGCAACTGGCCGCTTAAAGATCCCAAACGAACCTCGTGCCTTTGAGAATGGGCCTGAAGCTGCCGGATGTGTTGGCCTATTCCCGGCCTATCCAGATGGAAAGCGATTGTTTCACGACCCATTCCCCAGCCTGCTAATCCAGGACGAAGCTCATCTGCTGGACGAGTCGCTTGGCACATTTGCAGGTCTGTTCGAGTCTGCGTTGGATGCCGTATATGGAGAGCTCTCGAAGCCCCTCAAGGAGCTGGTTGCGCATGAGCCGGACGGTCGGACCCGCCGGAGGTCCAAGGTTGTAGCAGCGTCGGCGACGGTTTCGGATCCCGATCGGCAGCTAGAGCACCTCTACCAGCGCCCTGTGCCGGCAATGCAGTTTCCGTACCCGGGCGAAAGTTTGTATGCATCCTTCTACGCTGCGCCTGCAGAACCCACGGACGTGCGGCGCTCCAGCCTTCCCGACATTGAACAACGAGCCAGTTGGGCCCGCGTCTACGTAGGTTTCATGACAAATGGTCGGGCCCATACGGCCACCACAGTCGCTGTTCTTTCGAATTTCCATGCGGCAGTTTCAGAGCTAGTTCTGTCTTTCACCTCTGATGACGAAGGACGCCACCGGGCGGCTCGGGACTTGCTCCTCAAGGCATTGAGCGAAGGCGAGATGCAGGGCACCTATGCGGAGGCGTTAGAGACGGCGAGTCCGGCTGAGCTAGCTACCCTCGTGGATCTTCACCGGATAGCGCTTACTTACGTGACCAATAAGAAGGGCGGCGACCAGATCATGGCCGCCGAGTTTGAGGAAACGCGAAAGCGTCACGCTGAGCGCAATTTGCCTCTGAAAGATCTGCGCACGGACCTCATTACCGGCTCTGTTTCGCAGGGTGACATCCAGAAGACCGTCCAGGATGCTCAGCGGAGGCCGAGGCCTGGCCAATCATTTCCTGACTTGGAGACAGTGCTCCGGTCCGTGATCGCTACTTCGGCTGTGTCCCACGGCGTGGACGTTGAAGAGTTCAACTCCATGTTCTTCGCCGGTCTGCCATCGGATATCGCGGAATATATCCAAGCTTCCTCTCGCGTGGGCCGTACCCATGTTGGCTTTGTGGTCCTGGTACCAACGCCACAGCGAAGGCGTGACCGATACGTGGTGGAGGTGTTCGACAGCTTCCACCGATTCTTGGAACGCATGGTCTCTCCAGCGGCGATTGATAGGTGGGCCGGTCGTGCTGTGGAGCGGGTCCTGCCAAGCCTGATACAGGCCTATCTCGCAGGGGTGGCCTATGTTTCAGAGGTGCACTCGGCTCCAGCCGATAAGAAGCAATCCGTCCGGGACCTGTCGTGGATTCCGAATATCGTCGGCCTATACAACGGACAGGCAACCCGAGGGCCGCTAGTGGTGAACCTATGCAGGTTTGTCGAGACGGCAATAGGACTGGATAACGAAACGTTTGCTCCTGGCGGAAAACAGCACTACCAGGAGCTGATCAAGGACCGTGTTGAGGCGATGCTGACTGGCTGGGCGCGCGACATGCTTGGTGAACAGCGTGGGCTTGGGGACTTCTTCCGCGCTCAGAGCAGTGTCATGAAGCGTCCGATGACTTCGCTCCGAGACGTCGATGAAGCTGGTTTCATTTCCTTCGGGTACCGCGATCTCGATGGATCCAGGGGAAAGATAGACGACCGAGCGGTGAGAAAGGTCATGAGACTTATCCGCGGCGGTGTCGCTGATGGTGGGAAGGACGGAGAGTGATATGGCGTTCAAGAAGAAGTTCCGTAGCCCTGATGATCCGCCTGAGCAAGCTGCAGCCAAGATGTCGCGCTCGCGCGGCCAGCTAGCGACGGTTTATGCCCCAGGGGCTCTCTTCACCTTTGAAGGCGGGCTTGGTGCTTGCCTATCGATCTCGGACCAAAGCCAGCACCCTACGAGGGCTGACGTGTCGCAGGAAACGGCCATCCAGATCCACCTGCGATTGCGGGAGGTTTGGCAGAGCTGGTTCACGCGAGCCATGCAGGGGGGAACTCAGGATCATCCAGCCGTCGCGACCTTGTGCCTGGATCAGGCGCTTCTGCGCGACGGGGCATTTCACGCACCAGCCCACTCGCGCTTTGAGCTAGTCGATCCGAAGGCTATGTGTTACGTGCCTGCTCCGATGGATTTCGTGTGCAACACTTGCGGGCGGTTTCGGAAGTTCGACACAGTGCGAGATGCCTCTAGCCACCTTGATGAATTGAAACGCGAGAACTGCGACTCGAGATCTGAGGAGCTGAAAGGGAAGTGTCGCTGGCGCCAGCTTGATGTGATCTTCGTGCATTGGTCAGGCAATTGGGAGGCGCCAACCCCGGGACGCTGGGAGTGGAGCGTCGCAGAGCAAAAGTTGCTCCCGCCAATCGGGTCGTGCCAGATCTGCCAAAGTCGCAAGTTCTACCTGATCGACAAGTCGCCACGAATTGGTGAATGGGTTTTCGAGTGCGAGAGGGGACACAAGTACGGCGATAGTTGGCTGCAGAATGATCCGACTACTACGAAGCTTCTTGGCGATGACACGACCAAGCGACCTCCCCGTTGGCGGCGCATGGAGCCCATTTCGTATCGAGCCACCCCGGCCTTTTACCCGCACTCCGAACAATTTATTGTTTTTGCCTCTGACCAGCGTGATTTGTTGACGATGCTGCAGGAGGGCAATGAGGAGCAGCTCGCAGGATTCGCTGCAGAACGCTTCGGTGTTGGCGAGAGGCCGCCCAATGACGAAGAGATTGTCGAGGTGCTGAGGAAGGCGGGGCACTCCACCAAGGTTTCGCAATACGAACGCCTCATTGGGATGAAGGCCAGGTTGATCGGCACTCCAATGGAAGAAGAAGTGGATGCGCAGCTCAGCGACTTGGTTGCGGATTGGAAGGCAACTCCAGGTCTAGTTCCAATTCAGCATGAGTCGCCGGCTTGGCTCGTGCAGCTGATCTCAAGAAGAATCGAGTTCGGGAGTCGATACGATCCCTTGGTTCTTGCGGTTGAGCACGAAGCGCTTTCTAGGAGCAAGCTTCGGGCGACCACTCCTGTCGACGGTCGCTCCCAATTCGTCAGATTCACACATCCCGACAAGGACCTCGCGCCAAGGACCAAACTGGCGCTCGAAGCCCAAGTTTCGCGGACCACCGATCTCCTTCTCGCCTTGGGCGTTGCGGACATGGGACTTGTTCGCGAGTTTGACCTTTGTCGTTTCACTCATGGCTTCACTCGGATGTCGACTGATCCGCTGATCGAGAAATCGGATCAGCAAACGCTTCGGCTGCCAGTTCGCTTGAATCTGTTCCAGGAGCTCGGCAATCAGAAGATTCCGATCTACGTCGTCAATCAATCGAATGAGGCGATCTACGTTCGTCTTCGTCCGGAGACGGTCTACCAGTGGCTGCGCAGCTTAGGTGTCAGTGACCTTCCCGCGTGCGACGAAGAAGAGTCGTTGAAGCTTGGCGCTTGTGTACTGGAGTCCGCTGCGCCTTTTGGGAAGTTTTTTGCGAACCTGACTCCAGGGCCTGCCAACACCTATCGGTACGTGTACACACTGCTGCACACGTATTCGCACGCCGTAATGAAGACTGTCGCTGAGTTTTCGGGCCTTGATGTTGGGAGTCTCGGAGAGTATCTCTTCCCGGGAGACTTGGCGTTCGTCGTCTACCGGAATGGCACGACTATGGATCTTGGAAATCTATCGGCGCTTTGGAGAAACTACAACACGATATTCCTTGAGCACTTGCTCGCTCCAAGAACGTTGATGTGCGGAGCAGGCAGTCTTTGCGATTCTCTCTCGGGGGGTGCATGCCCAAGTTGCATCGTAATACCAGAAACATCGTGCGTCGCTTCGAACCAGTTGCTGTCCAGGTCCGTACTACGAACTGGCCCGGCTCCTCGAGAAGATCAGGATCATTCGGCACAAGTAATCCGAGGTTATCTGGATGTCGCATCAGATGTGCCGGGAAGTTGAGGGGATCTTTCTCCAGCTCGCTCCGCATGCTTCGGTGCTTTGCGGAATCTTTCAACTCGCCGGTCAAGGTGGTCTTCAAGGCTCTCACAGCAGGAGAGAGATTGCGAGGCTAGTTGGCGTTGGTGCGGCGCGCCTGCCCGACGTTATCGACGCTCTCTTAGCCGCAGAGAACAGTGGCGCCATGGAGCAAGTTTCGGGTGAGTGGCGATTCACGCTCGAGGCGCATCACTGCTACCAGTTGGGCCTCCTCTTGAAGGGTGTGGCCATGTATCGCGAGAAGGTGCACCAGGACCTCGACCGCGTTCGAGTCGTGCTATCAAAGCCTCCCCAGCCAAGCAGATTTGTAGCTGAGCTGGAGAGCACGCTAGAGGGCGCTTGGGGATTTCTGGCTACTAGCGAACTCCTCGGCGAGATGGCCGCTCGTGCCGAAAAGCGCTTGACGATAATGACTCCATTCGTCGATGCGAGTGGAGCTAATCGAATAGTTCAGCTATTCGCCGCTACGCGTGAGGGGGTAGAGCGGGAGCTAATCGTCAGAGATGGCATGCCATCTGCGCTAGTCGAGTTGCTCGATGTTATCAGACATCTCGGAGTGAAAGTCTTTGACTTTCGGCTGCCGCGAACAGGTAGTGGTGAGACGGAGACATTCCATGCAAAAGTGGTGGGAATTGACGGTCGAGAGTGCTACGTGGGGTCGTCGAACATGACTCGATGGAGTTTCGAATACTCGCTTGAACTTGGCTTTCACGTAACTGGCAAAGCGGCATCGAACGTATCTCGCGTCTTGGATGCCGTAGTTAAAGTGTCGAGTTCGCTCACATTGTGACTTCGGCAAGGTTGCTCTACATGGAGCCTGAAGCTGATGTTGTTAGGCCTAGGAGCTTCGATAGTAGCTTCGTCAAAGAGAAGTCAATTGTTATCGTAGGTCGAAGGGCGCGCTTTAGCGCATGAGGTGAGGCATGCCAAAGTACAAGCGGTCGGCAATCACAGCAAAGGAAGGGGTTAATTACATTCGAAGCGCAACGGAGAGCGCGGGGTCGATATTCATTAAGATCGAGCACGAGAACGACCTTGGCGTTGACGCGTTGATCGAGTTTGTCGAGAACGAGGTGCCTCTTAACAAGCAGATTGCCGTACAGATTAAATCAGGTGCTTCCTACTACTCAGGGATAACTCGCGAGTGCCTGATACCCGTTGGGAAACATAGGGAGTACTGGGGGAAGCATCCCTTACCGGTTGTTGGGGTAGTCTATGTGCCAGCCCATGGTGTTGCGTACTGGGCAAGCATTAAAGGAATGTTGAAAGCGGATGCGGAAGCAACCGTCCTGAGATTCCCCGCCTGTGAGGCTACGAGGTTTGATGTCAGAACGTTTTCAAGCATCTTTCTTCCGCAGGCTGTCGGTAAGGTTCCAGCGTTGGGGTTTGAGGAATCGCTGCGCCTGGCTAGGTCAACACATCCTGACGAAGTTTACCTTGGATTGCTGACTCTGTTTCGCAGATACCCTGACGAGACTTCTACATGGGACGAGCTTGTGAGGGCCTTTAGGAGCTTCCCTTCAAGTGAACTTCCGCCGATTATTATCTACTGGCTGGCACATATTCCTTGGCACGGAGACATTATGGCCTTCGGGAAGGTGGCCTCGCCGGGTATTCGCGAGTATGGTCGGTCGCTGTTGGCAGAGTTTGGGGTCGAGGAAGTGCTCAAGCTCATTTCGTTCGTTGATCCAGAGGCGCAGATTGCTAGGGGCACACTAGGGCAATCGGTCGAGGCGATCGTTTCGTCACTGCCTTGCTCAAGCGCCTTACTTCGTCAGGTAATCGAATCCCCTGCTTCAGACATGTCTCAGAAGGAGTTCGCAGCGCTAATTCTTGCGATGAATGAGGCCGCGGGCGCTATCCCTGAGTTGACGGCCTTGGAGAGCGCTGGATCTTGGTACGCAGCTGAGATTCGACAGTACATCGAGGAGTTTGGCGCGATCAATCCCTATTCTTGAGACTCCAAAGGCGCTTCCTTAGGCGGTCCGTCGCAACCTCGTGTGGAATGGATGGCCTCGGGTCAGTTGTAGCTGCTTCTACCTTCGCGAGAAACCATTCATCATGTTCCGGATCGCGGGAGCCGGCGTTGCCAACATTGCCATCGAAGCTGTAGTTCTCCACGATCCGAGCCGACCGAAGTGCCATGGCGTCGACGAGAGCATGGTGTCGAAGCGCCCTCTGGCCGGATTGAGCTCAAAGCGACCTTCCACTCTCGGCATCAAATTCCCTTCAGGTACAAGTCTCATGCGGAAACGTGCTTCGGGTGGCGGCTTCTCATACCTATTCCAAACTCGGTTGCGCAACCAAGCGTCCACTAGATGCTGGCAACTCCACCTTGCTCAATTGACGCTCGAGTTTCACCGCGAACTTTGCCTGGTTAGATCCATGTTCACACTCAGCCTTTCCCCGCCCACCGTCTCCAAAGGTCATTGCCCCACATGAGCAAACCCACCCTCGACTCCATCGCTACGGCCCGAGCCAAGCTTGAGGAAGAACTGCGCAACCTCGAGCAACAAGAAGCCCAGCTTCTCCAGCAGCAGGCTGCCGATGCCTTCGCCGAGGTCATGGCTCTATTGGGCCAGTACAACCAGCATTTTGGTGCCAAGCAGAAGGCGGAGATTGTGGCGGTGGTCGGGGCCAACAGCCCGGCGCGGGTCAAGAAGTCGACCGGCAATCAGGAGGTGGCGCCCAAGTACTGGTTGCCGCACACGCAGGAGACGTGGAGCGGTCGCGGGCGCCCGCCGCGCTCCTTTACCGCCTGGGAGGGCACCGCGGCCTACAAGGAATGGAAGGCCGGGCATCCCAACGAGAAGTTCCCCAAGTATCCTGGCACCTAGCCCGAAGTCATGATTCGAGGTTGCAGGGCCTCGGTGCTGGGCAAGGCGGTCCAGTAGGCGGGCCCGAGATTGAACCACTGGCACGCGAGGCCTTGCGCCAGCGCCGTCGGTGGCTGCACCGACGACGGGGTGAAGCCGCAACGGCCGTAATGACCGGCCGCCAGCGCCGCGGCACGTCGCAGGATCTCGCCATACATGCCTTCGCGTACCCGGGAGGCGGGCAAGGTACCCTGGCGTGCCAAAGCGGCGCCCTGGCGTACCGCTGCCCACGCGCAGTAGCGCCATTGCGCGGCGCTTAGCGGCAGTCGGGACAGGTGGTGGGCAAAAGCCATGTCCTGCTGCCAGTGCAGATCGAACTGGCAGCGGGCCAGTTGCTCGGCGTAGAACGCTTGGGCCTCATCGCGTACCAGGCGTTGCCACAACGTCGCGCCAAGAGTCAGGACCAGCTCGTCGCAAGATATCGAGGCCAGAAAATCCTCGATAGCCGGCAAGGCGCTCTCGGCCTGATAAGCACCCCAGGTCCACCGCCATGCAATGCCTTCCAGTGGCGTCTGCCGCAGCCCGAGCGTAGAAGCCGATGCGTCTACCGGCAGCGCCAGGATCTTGTGGGAAGCCAGGACCTGCAGGGCCTCCATTGCAAGCTCTGCCGTGGGCGCGATCGGCAAACGCTGTTGATGGGCGCGAAGCAGCGCCCACAAGTACACGGAACCGGGCAACCCCAAGTCATCCAGCGTGTGAGGCGTCATCGGTGCCGCTCGCATTGCAGGAAAACTAAGAGTAACTTAGTATCCACCGAGAAGCACTTCGGCCATCCTTTTCATCAGGATGTGACCCGAGGCCCGTGTGTCCGAATCAGCTGACAAGCGCTCGAATTTCGCCAGGCGCCTGAAACAGGCGCGCTTGAGCCGAGGCCTGACGCAGGCTCAGCTGGGTATCTTGGCTGGTATGGAGCTCGACGTGGCAAGCCCTCGCATCAATCAGTACGAGCGTGGCGTGCACGAGCCGCGCTCGGCGACGGTTAAGCAGCTGGCCGAGGCTTTGGGCATTCCGCCTGCCTTTCTCTATACCGATGATGATCTGCTGGCCAGGCTGCTGCTGCGATGGGGATCGCTGACCAAACAACAGAGGCGCGAGCTGCTAAAGCTGGTCGAAGGTACCGCCGAGAAGTAAAAGACCATCGCATGGTCGGTGGTCCCAATGGAGGGCACCGTCTGCGGCACTCACTGCGCTGGTGCTTGTTTACTCATCACGCCCAATCCCGAACAACGTGCCGCTGCTCGCCGACGCTATCGAAGCGGAGTCGCTTGAACAACCGAGATATCGTTATTCCGCTTGCGTGAGCGGCAAAGGGTTTGAACGGTCTCAATCTTGCCGTGCCGAATGGGCCCGGCGACAGTGCGAGGCCTTGGGTCTAAGATCACCGAAGGACTCAGACGCGCACACCCCATGTACAACCCGCTAGATCCACGTCAGCTCACGCGCATCGAGGCCGTACATCGAGGTTTTCTCTATCAACATTTGTATGCCGTGGGCTGCCTGTTGCTGGCCGGCCACAGCGGCGTGCGCGCGATCATCGTGGAGCTGGATGAGGACGTTGAGCTCGAGTACGATAATGGCGACCGGCGCTACCTCCAGATCAAGACCCGTTCTGGGCCGCTGATCCAAAGCGACATCGATGGCGCCTTGGCGCGCTTTGAGCGAATTCGCCTTGAGCATGCGGCCGGTCGCCGCCGCGGTACCCCATCCTTTGCCATCGTAGCCAACGTCCCCCCCGGCCGCGACTTAGCCACATGGGTGGCGGATCACGGCTTGCCTGGCGACACGATCCTGGTGACGCCGAACACGAGCCAGACTTTGCCTGCGGGCATGCCGCCAGCTTGGTTCGATGTTGCCCAAGCCGTGGCCTGGTGCGCCGAGCACGCACGCTCGCCGATGGCCATGCTGGAACCGGAGACTCTGGTCTGGAAGCTGGCCGGCCGCGTGCTGCTGGCGGCGACCGGGCAGGGCGCCGGACATGGGTTCGAAACTGCCGACCTGCCGGCGCTGTTCGAACGACTGGCCATCCAGCTCCAGCAATTTCCCTTGCCGCCCCAAGCCTATCGTCCGCTGGAGAACGAACCCGAGCTGGCCCGGGATTCGCGCATTCGCATCGTGACGGGGTTTTCCGGTGCCGGCAAGACCGCCTGGGCCTCACGCGCGGCGATGCATCTGGGCAGTGAGTGCGCCTACTTTGATGTCGGCGATTTGCCTGGACCAGCGATAGCAGCCAGTTTGGTCAGGGAATTGGCAGCCCAATGGGCAGCGCCTACGGCGGGCGGTCTGCGCCAGGTGTTGCTTCCCGGTGCGACCGGGATCGAGGCGCTGCGTGCTCTGGACCGCTTCGTGCATAGGCAAGGCGCGCGCGCGTTGGTCGTGTTGGATAACGCTCATCGTGTGCCTGCGGCCGATCTAAGGACGCTGTTTGATGCTACGCATCACTTGCGCTTTGTGCTGCTGGCCCAACCCGCTGCTTCGATCATCGAGTTGGAGGCGGGCATTGCGCTGTCGCAGGAACTGCTGCACGGGTGGGGCCTGGATCAGGTCGCGGCCGAAGCCGATGCACATCAGGTGCGTGCGTCGGCGCCTACGCTTGGGCGGGTCCTAGCATTGACCGGAGGTCTGCCGCTGTATGTGCGCACGGCCATGCAGCTCTGCGCGACTCAATACGGCGGCGATGCCGCCGCGATGGCGGCCTCCATCGAAGCCAATACGAATTTAGTGCAGACCGCGCAAGAGCTGATCCTCACGCGCTCGCTGGATATACTGCCGCCCGCAGTGCAGGACTGCGTGGCCGTGCTGAGTCTGAGCGATGTGCCGCTGAGTCAGGATGAGAGTGCCAAACTGGTGACCGCCACATTCGGCCTGAGCGAAGCCGACGTTGTGGCAGCGATCCGGCATCTGCGCCCATTGGGCGTCGTCCGCACCTATGGTGGCCAACGTCTTCAGGTCCACGATGCGTTCCGGGTGCTGGGGTTGCGTCGCTATGCGGGTTTGCCAGTGTCGCAGGCGGCGGCTGGCCGCACTGCGCTCAAGGAACTTATCTTGGCCTCCTTGGAGCAGCAGCGCGAGCACGCTCGTTTCCCGCTACTAATACGTACACTAGTGGAACTGGGCGAGCTGGACGCCTTGGTAGATGTGGCTACCGAGGAGTGGTTCCATGAACTAGGCATCGATGCGGGTATCTGGGCTGCCTTGGAAGCCGCAACGGATGACACGTCCATCAGCGCAGAGCAGCGCTTCCACGCATTGGATGGCTTGGTGTTTGCTGACATGAAAGGCCGCTCCTTGGGCAAGGTGGCTCAACGGCTCGATCAGATGGAGAGGTTGGTCGAACAGAATGAATTGGGTGCACGCGCCAAGCTCGTGGTCGTGCTCAAGCGCATAGCCTTTGATGCTGAGTCCGGAAACGTCGCCGCCGTCCGCACGGCTATTGAGCATGCAAAGACGCTAGCCCCCGACGAGCCTGAGCACCAACGCGTGTTGCGCTACAACATTGCGCAAGCACTGTATGTGCTGGGCTTGCACGCAGAAGCTGAAGCTCTCGCGCGACCGCTGGTGGATGAGTACCTCGATCACTTGGGTCTTACAAGCGAGGGCATCATCGGCAAGAGCAGTGATCAGATCACGGCGATGTTGCGGCAGACTTCTACTCTGCTCAGCGACACAAAGCATCTGGCGGACTGTCTCGACGTCTTGGCGCGGTCGGCCAATGCGCAAGGTCGCCACGGCGGATACGCGCGCATTCATGCCCTAAAGTTCTACCAGCTGGCTAACGCTTTGGACTCTTACATCAAAGTTGGCCAAGACTTAGTCGACGAGTTTCTGATGAGGAACGAAAGTAAAGATGCGCGTCAGTTGATCGAAGATCACCTGCTGCCAGTGGTTCTGGAGCACCAGTTGCTAGACAAGGTGGTCCCGGTCCGCAGTCAGTACGCGGTGGTGCTGGCTTACTGCGGGGAGCACGCCGCTGCGATGGAGGAGTTTGCGCGACTTGTCCCCTATCGGCCAGGCCTGAACGGGAAGCAGCTAGAGGAGCTCAACAATCAGATGCGATTGGTGGCGCGTTTACAACTGGCGCATAGGTAATTCGCTGCAACTGAAGTGGCGACCAGCGTTGCCTAATGCCCTCTGATCGGGCCAGCCGCGACCTCTAGATGTGGACTAATGTGAGTGATCCGGTTGGCAGCAGACGAGCGCCTCGTGGGGCGCGTGCGGTGGGTGTTCGTTTGCTGGGTATAGCTGGATCTCGCTGAGAACGCCATGCTACGCATGACAGTTGGTCTATGTGAACGGCCAGGATGACTGTTCGATGCCTGCGCCGCTTGTTGCACCCAATAGGCAGGCCTAAAATATCTTCGCTGTTAGGCGGGATCCGGAACCCGGTAAAGGAGCTAGGAAAGCCATGAAAAAGGCTAAGAAATTCCTGTTGCAGAAACTCGGCGGTCTGCATGAAACCCTCATGCAGACCCACAAAGACTCAACGAGCTACGCTCCGAGCATTGCGGGCGCCGAGAGGGAAATCATCAATCGAACTCTCCTTTCTTTGATCTTGGCGCCAAGTTATCGAGTGAGCAGAGGAACGATCATTGATCAACATGGAGAGGATTCGGGTGAAGTTGATATTGTCATCGAACAGCCGTTTTCGTTGAGCTTCCCTATCAGCAGTGAACAGAACCGACTCTTCCTGGCTCCATCTGTCTGTGCGGCCATCGAAGTCAAGTCGGACCTACTCAAGCAGGCAGAGGCAGCAATGAAGAAAGTTGCAGCCATCAAAAGTCTTCATAGGATTCTGGTAAAGAAGGACGAGTTCGTTAGCTACGATGAAGTTTCTATTCCGTCCTTCATCGTCGGATTCAAGGGGCCTTCCACTGAAAAGGGTATTGAGCGAATCTACAAGTCACTCTCAAGCCGATTGATTCCGAACGGCATATTATGCATCGAGGGAGCGATCTTTTATGGTAGGGCGCCGGGATCGGATCACATCATCATAGCCAAGGGCAAGGAGCAGTCGCTCTTAGCTTTTCTGCAATGCGTGACTGCGACGCTTCATCATGCGGGCCGAAATTATTTCGTACTCGATGCCTTTCATTCAATTTTCTCGCAGCATTCTAAGTAGCGCGATCGAGCAGGCTACGAGTTTATATGATTCGTTCTCTACATATTATTACTACACGCACGGCAGCTAAGGAATAGGATCCGTATGAGTAAATTTAAGATTGAACTGGATGGGCCATCATGCGTTGATTTGTCGATCCATCCAGCAGATTTTCGCGAATACTTGCTAGAGGAACTCGCCCCGTTCGACATTGAAGTGGCTATAGTCGATATAAACGACAACCAAGGCTTCCGACCATACGGGGTTCGTATGTATGCTGGCCCGAACCATTTGATCGATACGCTGCAGCGCGAGACGATCGCGGCATTCGAGCGCTATCAGGCTCGTGCGGATTGAATCAGAACGGCGGATAAGGTGCGGCCAACAAGGCTCGAGATGGTTCTGAGCCCTGGCCCGATCGGGTGCCCCATAGGCGAAGATCGGGTCTTCGGTGTTGGCTGCCGCCCGCGCAGGGGCGGCCGCACCAGCACGGGTTTGTCTAGGTTGGAGCCAGTCGTGGGCTCGCCTGCTGTGTCTTGCTGTGGCCCAATCCGTACACGTAGCCACCGCCGGGAAGCCACCGTAGATCAGCCAGTCCGCGGCGGCGATATATTTCCTTGGCGCAACCTTAGGGATGGGCCTCCGCCCGCAAGCTCGCGCAACGCTGTAAGCTAAGGAATCCTTAGCTTTTCGCCGGCGATCGCATGCCCCTGCCTGATGAGCGCACCCGCAACGTGCAGCAAGCGTGCGCCTTCCTTAGAGAACTTGCCTCGAACAAGGCCGCGCCCAAAGGGTTGCGGGAAGAGGCCTATCGGTTGCTCCGGCACTATCCGACGGTAAGCGATATTGAAGCGATTGCTCAGCGCGAAGAGGAGCTCTGGGAGCTCACCCAATCCATCCTGCGCCGGCCTTACCTGACCTCCAAGATCGAGGCCGACTGGTTCCGCAGCTAACCCATAGGCCCACACCGAGAATGAGTCATGGCCCCTAGAAAGCCGCGCGCCGGCCAGCAGACCCAGTCGGAAAGCGAATTGGAAACCTGGCTGGACCGTTCCCGGTCCGATCCAGGTGAGGAGCCGGCGTTCTTTCGGCGACTGCTGGATGCCAAGGTTTACGTACATGCGCCGGCATCGGACGATAGCGGCAAGCTCAGGCTAGTCCAGTTCCGTCACCCCGACGGCTTTGACGCCATCCCGTTCTTTACGTCGCTGGCCAAGGCGCAGTTTGCCGGCTCTTCGGCGGTCAGAATTCTGGAGGTGCAAGGCCGCGAGTTGCTGGCTGGGACGCGTGGCGCCATTTTGATGCTCAACCCAAACGACGGCGGGGCTGTCCTCTATCCGGAAGAGATCGCGACACTTCTGGACACAGGCTTCCTGGCGAGAGTCGAGAAGTCCCCAAGTACCGAACTTCAGGTACGGTTGGCCCAAGAGGTCCCGCCTTGGCTGGGACCGGCCATCAGCGCTTGCCTGCAGGGGGTCCATTTCGTATCGGCCGCCTACATTCTGGAAACAGCTCCAGTGAACACCCAGGATCAGCCGCCAGGGCTGCTGATCTGTCTGGTGGCCGACATCGCCTTTGCGGAACGGGCCGCCAGGCGGGTGATGACGGCCATCCAGCCCTTGTGCTCGGATCTGGATCGCATTATCGATCTGACCGTCTATGACGTTAGGCAGCCTTTGCCTGAGCACCTGGATCAAGCCGGGGGCGAGCCTGTGTTCAAGAGGACTGAGCCCGCCTAAGTCGGGCTGCGTCACCGAGCAGCGGTTCAGGGCCTAGATCATGGTGGGGGGGGCGGATCGCCCAGTGTGGAGCGATTTGGCGGCCCACTCTTCGCTCCAGCAGTTCGATGCTCAGAACCTCAAGGCCGCCCTGCTGGATCTGTGCAGCCTCTTTTCACGGTAAGTCTGGTGCAGTGCCATCCACGTAGCGAGAAGGGCCTCAAGGCTTCGGCCACAGCCTTTATTGCTGGGTCGTCCGTGCCCGCCAACCTCTCAGGGAAGTTTGAGTTCCCACGCCTCTAGCGCCGTCCTATGGTTTCGAGCACGGCCTTCAGGAGGGCGGCCGAGAGTCGGACTTCTTAAGATCGATTGGATTGCCCCAGCAACCTTCGCGCGGTTGGATAAATGTACATCCACCCCTCCGAATGGCTATGTCGAGCGGGAAGCCACACCCCTAGGACGTGTATCCTTGTCCAAAGCAGAGTTAGTGCACAAAGGTTATTGTGCGAACCTCTCAATCGGATTGGGCGTAAAATGGCGATCTACAAGGGAGAATTTCATTTATGTGCAGCACCCGCAGTAACGTACTACCGTTCTGATAATCGCCCAGCGCGTTTGTTTGCCAAAGGCCATGCACTGCATGGCCTTTTTTGTTTATGCAATGTTCGAACAAGATATTGGTGGTGACCGACGGCTATGACCACATGTCAATTGGGTCTAGTCATAAAAATATATTTTGTTATTTGTTGCGCAAGAAAATATGTTGCCTTGCTAAAATAGCCAGCAGATTTGTGCTCACAGGGGGCGGGCGCAGTCAGGGCGGAGAGGAGGTTTCCGGTTCTGGTTGTGGTGCCGATGTTTTTCGGAATGGTGCGCAGGCCCCAATCATTCCGCGCAGCCGGTGGCTGCAATTGCTCAAGGATGGTTGCTTCATATGCAAGGCAAAGGAATGCGGGTGCGTGGCGCGTTGATGACGCGCGCGCAGGTGTTGGTGATTGCATGTGCGGCCGTGCTCGGTCCCGGCGCCGCACAGGCGCAGACAGCAGATGTAAACGCGCAGGAATTGCTGCGGCAACAAGAGCGCGAGCGTGTCTTGCGTGAACAGCAGGAAGCACAGCCAGACGCGCGTCTGCAAGCCATCCCGGAAGAAAGCGTGGGACGCTTGCCCGTGGATGAAGCGCCCTGCTTCGTCATCAACCACATCACTCTTGACGGCGATGAGGCTGAACGCTTCCGCTGGGCCTTGAAGGCCGCCGACCCCAAGGACGATCCCGCTACCGGGCGCTGCCTGGGTACAGCCGGCGTCGATATCGTGATGAAGCGTATGCAGAACGCGATCATCGCCCGCGGCTATGTCACCACCCGTATCCTCGCCGCGCCGCAGGACCTGAAAAGCGGGACCTTGCAGCTGACCGTGGTGCCGGGCCGGATCCATGCAATTCGCTTTGCCGACAGCGCGCAGTCGCATCCTGCATTGTGGAATGCGATGCCGGCGGCAGCGGGTGATCTATTGAATCTGCGCGACATCGAACAGGCCCTGGAGAACTTCCAGCGCGTGCCAACCGCGTCCGTGGACATCCAGATTGCGCCGCCGTCCGAAGGGGCCGAGGCCAAGCCGGGTGAAAGCGACCTGCTGATCAGCTGGAAGCAGCGCTCCAAGGTCCGCGCAAACCTGACCCTGGACGATTCCGGCAGCCAGTCCACCGGCAAGCTGCAGGCCGGCGCCACGGTGTCAATGGACAACTTGGCCGGCCTGAATGATCTGTTCTATCTAAATGCTGGCAAGTCGGTGTTCAACGGCAGTGGCCGCGACACCGACAGCTGGGCCGCGCACTACAGCGTGCCGGTCGGCAAATGGCTGCTTGGCGTCAACGCCAGCAAGTACGACTACAGCCAATCGGTTGCCGGTGCCTACGAAACCTATGTTTACAGCGGGGCCAGCCGCAACGCGGAAGTGCGCCTGACCCGCATGCTGTTCCGCAACGCCAGCTTCAAGACCAGCGGCTATGCACGGGCCTGGTATCGCGACTCGAACAACTTCATCGATGACACCGAGATCGAAGTACAGCGCCGGCGCATGGCAGGCTGGGAGCTGGGGCTGGCGCACAAGCACTTCTTCGGCAACAACACGCTGGATGCCGGGCTCGCCTATCGGCGCGGTACCGCAGCATTTGGCGCCTTGCCTGCACCGGAGGAAGCCTTCGGCGAAGGCACCGCGCGTGGTCGCATCATCACCGCCGATGCGCAGCTGATGCTGCCCTTCAAACTCGGCAATCAGCCGGTGCGTTACACCGGCAGTTGGCGCGGGCAATGGAACCGCTCCCTGCTGGTGCCGCAGGACCGGTTCTCCATGGGCGGCCGCTACACCGTACGCGGCTTTGACGGCGAAATGTCGTTGAGCGGCGAACGCGGCTGGGTGCTGCGCAACGAGCTGGGCTTTGCGCTAGGCGGTGGGCAGGAGGCCTATCTGGGCGCCGACTACGGCCATGTGGGCGGGCCAGCCACGCACTGGCAGATGGGCGATTACCTGGCGGGTATGGCCATGGGCCTGCGTGGCGGCGTGGCACATGCGCAATGGGATGTCTTTGTTGGCAGTCCGCTGCACAAGCCGGCGGGTTTCCCAACCGCATACACGACGTTCGGCTTCAGCCTGAGCGCCTCGTTCTGATACCCGGCGGCCGAGCCGACTGCCTACATATGGAACCTGCCGCCCGAGATGCGGCGTGATCCAAAAAATACCGCCGACAACGAGCAGTACCGTATTGCCACCCACAGCATTGTCGAAGATGTGGTGAGTTCAGCCGGGGCCGATGCGATCATCAATGCGGGTGGCAATATGCGCATCGATACCGATGCGTTGCTGAACCAGTATGGCCGCATCGCAGCCGGTGGAAATCTCGACATCGTGGGCGTCAGTCGCGACACCGCCAGCGTGAACAATATCGGCTTGTCGCTCTACCGCACGCATTCGTTCAGTAACACCTCCTACACCTACAGGGGCGGTTCCAGCTCCTGGACAAACCCCGATATTTCCGAGTTGGTGGGGCAACTGGGCGGCGTACTTTCCGCTGGCGGCACGCTCAGTGTGGACGTTGGTGATCTGAGCAACCTCAACGACGGGCGCGATGCGCCGAATGTCCAGGATGGCGCTGGGCTTGCCAATTTGAACACCCAAGGGCCGGGCGCAGGCACGGTGGGGCCGGGCGCAGGCCAGGCGCAGGGCCCGGGTGTCGTGAAGGGGCAGGCCGCAGCGAACGCGAACGCAAACGGCCCGGATGCTGCACAAACAGGCACAGGCAACACGGTCGATACGCAGGGCACAACAGGCCTGGGCAGAACCACAGCCGTGCGCGCCAACGATGATGGCGCGGACACCATCGTCACCGCCACCATCGATGGCAAGGCGCCCAGCGGAAGCTTGTTCAAGGTGGATGCCAATCGCGGCCAGTACCTGGTGGAGACGGATCCGCGATTTGCCGATTACCGCAACTGGCTGAGCTCGGATCACCTGTTGGCGCAGATGGGTTTTGACCCTGCCACTACGCAGAAGCGGCTGGGTGACGGCTTCTACGAACAGAAGCTGGTGCGTGAGCAGATCGGTGAACTCACCGGCCGCCGTTTCCTCGATGGCTATGCCAGTGACGACGAGCAGTACCGCGCCCTGCTGGAAGCCGGTGCTACCGTCGCCAGCAGCTGGGGCTTGCGCCCGGGCATCGCGCTGACGGCCGCGCAGATGGCACAGCTGACCAGCGACATCGTATGGCTGGTTGAGCAAACCATCACCTTGGCAGATGGCTCCACCACTACCGCGCTGGTGCCGCAGGTTTACCTGCGCGTGCAGGCGGGCGATCTGAGCAACAATGGTGCCCTGTTGGCCGGCGCCAACGTCGACCTCAAGCTGCGCGGTGACTTCGTCAACCAAGGCGATGTCGCAGGCCGCCAGCTGGTCTCCATCGATGCCGGCAACATCCGCAACCTGGCTGGCGCCAACATCAGTGGCCAACAGGTAGGGCTGCAGGCACGCCAGGATATCGAGATCATCGGCAGCAAGGTGACCGCCACCGACGCACTCAGCGTCAAGGCCGCCGGCGATATCACTGTTGCCAGCACCACCCGCAGCTGGGAGAGCGGTGGCAGCCACGCGCAAAGCAGTACCAGCATTGACCGCGTGGCCGGGCTGTACGTCACCAGCCCCAGTGGCATCGGTGCGCTGTCCGTCAATGCGGGTGGCGATGTGACCCTGACGGGCGCCCAGGTGGCAAATGCCGGTACGCAGGGTGTAACCATGCTGGCGGCTAGTGGCACCCTCAACCTGGAGACCATCGCCGAGCAGCGGAGCCTGGATGTCACCAGCGACAGCCGGAACTATCTGCGCACCAGCCAGACCACCCATGTCGGCAGCACCGTAAACGGCGCCGGCGACGTGGTCCTGGAGGCGGGCAATGACGTCAATCTCGCTGCCGCCAATATCAGCGCCGGCAATGCAATCGCAGTACAGGCCGGGCGCGATATCAATAGCAGCGTTGCTGTAGATGTGGCGATGTTCGACAGGAGCAGCGCAGGCAAGAAGTCCTCGCGCGCGGTATCAGCCAGTGACGAGACCGTGCAGGGCACGCAGATCGCGGCAGGTGGCAATATCGCGCTGCAGGCCGGGCGGGACCTCACGTTGCAGGCTGCTACGGTGGCCAGTGATGAAGGTGGCATCGGTGTTTCTGCAGGCCGTGACGTAAACCTGACTTCGGCCCAGGAACAGCATGACCTGACGATCGAGGAACAACGCAAGAAGAGCGGCGTTCTCAAGACCAAGACCACCGCGACGCTGGATTCATGGAGTGACAGCATTGCCGTCACCACCACATTGAGTGGCGAAACGGTCACCTTGGCGGCTGGAAGAGACCTGACCTCACAGGGAGCGCAGATTGCCGGTACAGGTGATGTTCTACTGGCGGCTGGACGCGACGTGATTCTCGGTGTCGCCGAGAATACGCATACCGAAGTTCATGACAAAACGGTCACCAAATCGGGTTTGTTCTCTGGTGGCGGTGTTGGCTTCACGATCGGCAAGCAGCAGACGGACACCACCGCCGATATCGCAGAGAAGACGCACACCGGCAGTCTGATTGGCAGTACAGATGGTCGTGTGGATATCGCCGCTGGCCGCGATGTGACGATCACCGGAAGTGATGTGCTGAGCCGGGAAGGCATCGGCATTATTGGCCAGAACGTGACCATCCAGGCTGCCGAAGACAGCACCAGCGTCACCGAGACCCAGAAGTTCAAGCAGGCCGGCATCAACGTCAGCTTGAAGGGCGGTGCGGTGGATACCGCAATGGCAGTGAAAAACAGTGTTGAGCGGGCCAGCGAGGCCAAGGATGATCGGCTTAGCGCACTGCATGCTGCGAAGGCCGGACAGACGTTGTTCTCCAGTGGCGGTGCTGGTATGAGCAGTCTGAAGGGCATGGGCGATCAGATCGGCCAGGCGAAGGCGGACATTGCAAACGAGGAGCAGACCGCAGGAGGTCTCAGCCTTCGTATCGGCATTGGCGCAAGCAAGAGCTCCAGCTCAACGGAATACACCGCCAGCACCTCTTCGGGCAGCCGCATCGCCAGTGAGGGGGATGTGGTCATTCAAGCAACGGGCGACGGCCAGGGTAATGGCGGCGATCTGAAGATCATCGGCAGCAAGATTGAAGGCGATAACGTCGCCCTCGCCGCCGCCAATGATCTGATTCTCAAGTCGCAGCAGGAAACCCGTCAGCAGATAGAGCGCAGCAAGTCTTCCAGTGGCGAGATTGGCATCACCATCGGCTCGGAGGCAGGCTTTGGTGTTTACGTGGCCGCATCTGCCGCAAAAGGTAAGGGAGATGGCAGCGGCACAACGCACGCCGAAACCACAATCGATGCGACCAACACACTGACCATGATCAGTGGCCGTGACATGACCTTGGAAGGCGCGCAGGCGAGGGGCAAGACGGTTATTGCTGACGTCGGCCGTGATCTGACCCTGATCAGCCAACAGGACAGCAACGACTACAAGCGCAAGGATGTGTCCGGCGGAATCGACGTGGCCGTGGGCACCGGCGGTGCATCGGTGAGCGCCAACTTCAACCAAAGCAAGATCGACAGCACCTACACCAGCGTCAAGGAGCAGACCGGTATCCAGGCCGGCGAAGGTGGCTTTGATATCTATGTGGGCGGACACACGCAGTTGACCGGTGCAGCGATTGCGAGCACTGCCGATCCATCACGCAACCACCTGAGTACCGGCAGCCTGTCGGTTGAAGATCTGAAGAATGAGGCCGCATACAAGGCCAGTAGTATCGGGATTAGTGTGAGCGGCAGCAGTTCGGGTGGCATGAATGCACCCGCGCCGAGTGTGAGTATTCCGCAAAGCGAAAAGGCCAGCAGCGTGACGCGTGGCGATATCGCTGCTGGCACGGTGGAAGTGCGCAATGGCGATTCCAATGCGTTGGAGGGACTGGATCGCACCGCAACTGTGCTGCAGCAGGATGGCCTGAAGGAGATCTTTGATCAGCTGAAGGTGCAGGAACGGTTGGAGATAGGGCAGGTTGCTGCTGAAGTTGGTATGCGCACCGCCGGCGACATTGCCCAGAAAATGGGCTGGGAAGAAGGCAGTAAAGAGAAAGTACTACTGCATGGTGCCGTGGGTGCCGCTATCGCCGCATTGGGCGGTGGCAGCGCCCTGGATGGGTTGAGCGGGGTCGCTGCCAGTCAATTGGCAAGTGGCGCAGTGCTGAACTATCTGGGAAGCAACAACATCAACCCGGACTCGGCGGAAGGGACGGCGTTGATGGAACTGGCGAGCATTGCCATCGGTGCTGCTGTGGGTGAGGGAAGTGGCGCAGTGACTGCTTTGGCGGGGGAGCAGTTCAATCGCCAATTACATCCCCGACAGAAGGCTGCTGTGCAGGAACTGGCGGAAGAAGGCTATAGCCAGACGCAATTGGAGGCAATGGCGTGCTATGAGATGCAGTGCTGGGTAGGTACAGACCTTGGTGTTATGGCTGCAGAGTTAGAAAGGCAGACATATGAAGTTATCGGAGCAATGAGCGCTGAGGAGCGTGAGGAAATTCGCTCTGCTATGGAGCATAAGGCTCCGGGTTTGTTTAAGTATGACTCTGGAGATTATCTTTCGGATGTTTGGAATAAATACGACATAGGAGGTAAGGTAAAGTGGGTCGGCGAAACTGCCTTGGACTTTACCCCAGGGATAGGAGATGCAAAGGCGTTCTATGAAGCTGATAGTCCAAGTGATTATGGTTGGGCCACTATTGGAGTCATTCCATTTGGCGGAGATTTCGTTAGTAAGATCGGGAAGGGAACCAGAATTTCAGGTGTGGCAAGCGGCATTGGGATTCCGCAGGTCATAATTAACCATAGAAATGGGGTGGCATTTGAACAAGACTTTGTAGGTGCATTGGGGCACGTCGGTGCCGTGAAGAATGCTGTCCCTGTCACGGTGCAACTCTCGAGTGGGAAAGTGGTGAAAACCATTCCTGATCTTGCCGGGAGAAATGTGGGTGGTGTAGTTGAAATTAAGAATGTTGTTAATATTTCAATGTCCGATCAGTTGCGTGCGCAGATTAGGCATGCTGGGGTGACGGGACAACCGTTTAACCTTGTCGTGAGTCAAAGGACGAGCCGGATATCGGCAGAAGTGTTACGTCAGGTGAGAGCTACGGGAGGGGAGATTTACAGGTACAATCCGGGTACGGGCGAATTTTCTAAGTATTGATAGCCAATGAAATCATATATACAGATGTCGATCAGAACAAAGAATGAGACGGCTGATTGGGCGATTGGTGAGAAATTGGTTGAGTCCCTAAGCTTGAGTGGGGGGCGATTGCTTCCGGAGCAGATTTCACATAATGCGGATAAATTCTCAAATAATTTTATAAATTCAAGCTCTATTAGGGATTGCTGGGCTGCTGAGGAAATTTTCGACGTAAACGGGGTTCAATCAGTTCTCTATCGGGATTTTGCATGGAGGCGGCGGCGATCTGTTAAATCGATAGGTAGTGTGGTGCACACATTCAGAAACTTGAGGGGACAAGTAGTCCCTGGGTCTATCTCGTTGAGGGCCAGCTATTCTGATGAGGTTGATTGGATGGTTGTTTTCAGAAGATGGTGCGAGATATTTGAGCCTCAACTAGGAATGCTTCATTTGTTTACTGCGCCTGAGCTTCATCCCGATAACTTAAATGATAGTTTTCAGATTGGATCGTTTAATTCTGCTCTGAGTCCTGAGGTTCCGAATATTGGTTGGTCAATGTTTTACGGGGATGATTTTTCCCGAGAAGTGGATGATGAGCGTATTAGATCTATGGGGTTCTCTGTTGAGAGTTTGATGGGGGGGCGTTTGGTGACGGTTACGAAGGAAATTGGCGATATAGTCGCTGATTTTTCGCTTTTCGACCGGCGTCGTGCTGAGCTCAAGCGGTTGTTTCGAAATGGGTTTTTTTTGGTGGATTGCTAGTGCCAAATCTGACTTGGGCGGTTTTGACTTGGGCGATTGAATCAAACTCTCGTTGCTCTTTTCTGATTTTTTGAAGGTTAACTCGCGGTTTGTGATGTTTTCGAATCTGTTAGCCCTAAATTGTTATAAATAGTTTGGTCGCTGTATAAGTTTTAATGTCACAGCCCTGTTTGTGGTTGCGATCTTTAGTGAAGTTGCGTGCTCTTGACGGGTTAACAAGGATGCGTTGAATGTTTTATGAAAATAGGATTTCGCAAGCATTTATTGGAGTGGGTTGTTGTGCGTTGTTGTCCGGCTGTTTCATCAAGGAAGTAGCAAAGAGCGAGCTGTCGTCCTACAACGAGCCTAAGCAGGAGGACGCAGCCCACCTCAGAGTGTCGGGCTCACGCAACATCAAGGTATATCCGAACAGTGTCTGCGTAAGTCCTGATGTGCCTGGTAGCGGCTATCCTGCCGGTCCTCAAATGGGAGGGCAACGCAAGCGTGATTTGGGTATGCCCAAGACGCCCGATACCCCCAAGCATTTCGTCGAGATGGCGGTGCGGCCTGGGCAGCCTATCACCGCGGGATTCACGTTCTATCTTGAATCTCAGCGCCCCGCTGCTGGCCGTCCCGGTTCTGTAGAGCGCGCTTCGGCCAGTTGCTACCTGGCGCGTAGCTTCGTTCCGGATTCCGATCAAAACTATGAAATGCGCGCCAAGTGGAATAGTCAGGGCTGCAGCGTCGAGCTGTCGCAGCTTCTTACGCAAGGTGATGGTTCTGTAAGCCGCCGGGCTGTTTCCAGCGAGCCGGCAGGCTCCTGCCCGCGGCAAAGAGGCTTAATGACCCACTGAGGACCTGCTCAGCTGATGGGTTTCCTAAAGGAAGGACCGATGAGCAAAATGATGCAAGAAGATATCAAGCGCTGAACCGCCTGGCGCTACGAGTGGTTGGTCCATGGGGAGGGCATCATGATCCGTTTGCCGAGTTCAGCATGTCGCCTACCCGCAAACTTGATCCAGGCATTCTTAGAGGTCTCCGGGCAAACTAGCCCCAAGGAGACGACCGATGCGCAAGAGCAAACTCACCGAGAGTCAGATCGTTACGATGCTGAAGAAGGTTGGGCGCGTAGTTTCGATGCGCGCGGATGTTTAGCCTGGTTGTCGTTTCTCTGCCGTGCTGTAAGAGAAAGTTGGTAGTTCGTCGTGGGTCGCCAGATATAGATGACGCATGCTTGTCGCACCTGCAATAATTCATGCAGATTAAGGTCTCACGGAAGACACCATGCACGTTTCTGATCTCGTAAGTCTTGTTGGCACCAAAGGTAGTGATCCGCAGCTCGTGGATTGGTTCGAACAGCTTGGAATCGGAAAACCGCCGATGTCTGTCACCGCGAATCAGGGCACCAAGAGCGTGAAGGACAAGCGGCATGAGATGGAGTACTACTTCGGGTTCGACATCATCAACGACCGTTTCTATCCGCCGGTAGACGGCCTGCGCGGTGGCTTGCTCTGCCATCTGCAGTCCGTGTTGCTGTTCTCACGCAAGCCGAAGGGTAATGTCGCGTTGCCTGCTGGGTTCTGGGATGGTTTCGTAGGGCCGGATGCAGGCTTTGACGCGTGCATGACGTTCTTCGAAGGGAACGTGGACACGTATACCGATACGCAGCTGTTTCAGAAGCCGCTTGGTGCGGATGTGGAGCTGAAGCTTTGGTTCTGCCCCAGGAAGCAGCGGGTGGAGACAATCCAGGTGAGCATCGTGCAGGATCGCCAGTTCATGGGGCACCACGAGTTCGATCAGGCCAACGTGCATAACACGGTGAAACCTGCGGCTACGCTGGTGGTCAAGTGGCTGTTCGACGGGCGCCATCTGCGGTTGCCTGACGGCATCTATGCCCAGGGGCTTGCAGATGATCATGCCGGGATTCTGGAGTTCGTTCGCCAGCATCTGAATGGTCATGTCTGGGCATCGCAGCTCAATGACGACCCGGTTTTGCGGCAGGTGCTCAGCCACACCCAGACCAGCAGGCCGCTGAAACTCTCGAATGGGGATTCGCTGGAGCTGTTCGCGCAGACGCTATACCTGCGGTCTGCTGGTGCATGGGATGCGTATCAGGCGATCTACAACGATGATTCCCTGGACGACTGGGCTGGCTCTGTTGACCGGTTTCGGGAATCGGTGGTGCTGGATGCAGGGCAGCGGCAGGTCTTCGTCGGCATGCTGCGTGATGCTTATCGCTTGGTTGCGGCTGCGGCTGGTCGCGCATAGAGCGCCGACGGGCCAGATTTGATCGTGCATGGATGGAGAGCCCGGAACTCCAGGGGCGTGCATGGGGTGATGAAGTCGTATGGGCCGGATTTTCTCTGGTAACGATGTCTATTCGCCGAGCATGGGTGTAGCCCGCTATCCTCCGAAGTGCTCCTGCGCATTTTCCATATGGAAAAGCGAGCTGATAGCTGGCTAGAATCGCCCAACGCGGGCCGGATGCCCGTTCAATGGGGGCAAAATGCAGATGATGAAGCTGGGGATGGCTCTGGTGCTGTCTTTTTGTTCGGCCAGCAGCTGGGCTGCTGTGGATCTGGGGCAGTTCATTCGCAAGGATGATTTCAACGACATCAAGTTGTCGCCTTCAGGTAAGTACTACGCGGCCACCGTTCCATTGGAAGACAAAACCGCGCTTGTTATTTTCACCCGTGAGGGCAACAAGAAAGCCGGCGCGTTCGTCCTGCAGCGCAATATGCATGTGAACAGTTTCGACTGGGTAAACGACGAGCGAGTGCTGATTGGTATCGCCGAGAAATTTGGCCTATTGGACGAGCCGCGTTTGACCGGCGAGTTGTACGCCATGAACGCTGATGGCGGGGAGGCGGAGTTGTTGGTTGGTTTCCGCGTACAAGGCAATGGCCCAGGTACCCGTATCCAGCCAAAAAAGGTGGAGAGCGTGGCCGCGTTTCTGGTTGATGGCTTGCCTGCAGATGACCGGAATGTGGTGGTATCGACATGGCCTTTGGGCACGATGGAGCCATTCACCCGTGCTGAGAGGCTGGATGTAAAAAGCGGGCGTCGTGTGGTGGCCGCGACGGCGCCAGTGCGCAACGCCAGCTTTGTTACGGATAACACCGGCGAGGTGCGCCTGGCGCTGGGTTCGGGTACGGACAATATCAGTAAGCTGTACTACCGCGATGCGGCGGGCACCGACTGGCGATTGATCAACGATCAGATGGCGAATGGCCGCATCGAAGTGCCGTTGGGCTTCTCGGCAGATAACACCTTGGCCTATCTGCAGGTGCGTGGTGAGGGCAAGGGGCCAGACAGTATCGTGGCGTGGAATCCCTCCACCAATGCCCGTACTACCGTATTGCATGACCAGGCAGCGGACCCGTGGTCGATTATTTACCGCACCGGCACGCGTGTGCCTGTCGGCGCGCAGATAATGGATGGGCGCCACCGCAGTGTGTTCTTCGATGACGGTGTGCCTGAGGCGCGTTTGTTCCGTAGTCTGGAAGCTGCATTTCCGGGGCAGTCGTTGCGGATCACTTCCAGTACCAAGGACGGCCTGTTGTCGATGGTGAGAGTGTGGTCTGGCAGTAATCCGGGCGATTTCTACCTGTATGACTCGGCTGCCAAGAAACTGAGTTTTGTGGTGGCCAGCGGCAGCTGGATCGACCCGGACGCAGCTGCCGTGGTTGAACCCTTCAGCTTTGCTGCACGCGATGGATTGAAGATCCATGGTTACCTTACCAAGTCACGTGGTGTCACAGGCCAGCGGCCGATGGTGCTGATGCCGCATGGTGGGCCATACGGGATCTTCGACGCATGGCGCTACGACCGTGATGCGCAGATGCTGGCTGCCGCAGGCTATACGGTCATGCAGGTCAACTATCGCGGTTCGGGAAACTACGGTTGGGAGTTTCGTCGTGCCGGCGCGCAGCAATGGGGCGGAACGATGCAGGACGATCTTACCGATGCGACCCGCTGGGCGATCCGCGAAGGACTGGCTGATGCAACAAAGATCTGCATTTATGGCGCCAGCTATGGCGCGTACGCTGCGCTAATGGGTGCAGCAAAGGAGCCCTCGCTCTATCGCTGTGCTGCCGGCTATGTAGGTGTCTATGACTTGCCAATGATGCAGCGTGCGGATGCGCGCACCGCTCGTAGTCTCGGCAATTGGTCCAAGGATTGGGTGGGTGAGGATCAGGGCGCACTGGCTGCTGCATCACCGAATCGTTTTGCGGATCGGATCAAGGTTCCGGTGTTTCTTGCGGCCGGTGGTGAGGACGAGATCGCGCCGATCGAGCACACGCGGATGATGGAGGTGGCGTTGAAGAGGGCTGGCGTACCGGTTGAGTCTTTGTACTTCAGTACCGAAGGGCATGGCTTCTATACCGAGCCGCATCAGCGCGAGTATTACGGCAGGTTGCTGGGCTTCCTGTCGCAGCATCTGGGTGGAGAGAAGGCGAAGTAGCCACCTGATCGCCTTGCGGGCGTTGGCCCTGAGTTTTTGTGGGAGCGGTGTAAACCGCGAAGCTGATGCTGTGTCAGGTTGCGGATGTTGCTGCCACGCATGCGGTGCTAGCTTCGCGGCTTACGCCGCTCCTACAAAAGCAGGGGTTAGCGGACGCCGTGCATCATCCGTTTCAGCAAAGGCGAGGCCAGCACGGCTACTGCCGCACAGCCCAGGCCTATCCACATCAGCAGCCAGAACAGGTGCTCGTAGCGGCCGGCGGCCTCGGCGATGTTCATCACTTCGCCTTCGGGTACGTCGATAGCGGCCAGCTTGCCGAACAGTGCGGCCAGCGTTTCGGAGAAGGCGGTGGCCAGGAACCAGGTGCCCATCATCAGGCTGACCACCCGCGGTGCGGCCAGTTGGGTGACCGCCGACAGGCCCACCGGTGACAGGCACATCTCGCCGATTTCCAGGATCAGGTAGGCCAGCACCAGCCACCACACGCTGGCCATCTCGCCGGTCGCACCCACCTGTTGCGCGGCCAGCGCAAGCGGGACGAACGACAATGCGCCGAACACCAGCCCGTACGATGACTTGAGTGGCTTGGACGGATCCAGCCTGCGCTTGTCCAGCCATGCCCACAGGGCGGCAAACAGCGGCGCCAGCAGCACCAGGAACAGCGCGCCCAGATAGGTCAGCGAGCCCGCGGTCTGCGGCAGTACCAGGCAGTCACGGACCAGCATCACCAGCATGGCGGCAACGACTACCGCAAACAGCAGGCGCGGTGCGGCGGAGGCGGGGTTGCGGTCGGACAGGCGCGCGGCCACCACGAAACCCAGTGGCGCCAACAGCAGGGAAACGATGGACCACGGCAGCGGCGTGCCTTCGCGGATCACCAGTGACGGCACCAGGTCCTTGGTCAACAGACGGTCGGTGAATGTGACCCAGGAGCCGTAGGTCTGCTCGTACAGGGTGAAGAACACCAGTGCCATGAAGATCAGCACCATCAGCGCGATCATCTGCTGGCGCTGCACCGGCGTGCATTGGGTGCCGGTGAACCAGGCAAACCACAGCAGCACGCCGCCCAGCACCACGATCATCAGCATCAGCGCCAGGCTGATTTCGCCGCCGAGTGCGAACGCACCGTTGGCTGCTGCCCACATCAACGCCGCGACCGGAACGATGCCGACGATGGCGACGCCGTAGATCAGCCATTCGCGGCGGATGCCAAGAACACGCTCACGCAGGGTTGCCGGTTGCGCCGGCTCGGCGTGACCTTGCAGGTACTTCTGGCCCCACAGGAACATTGCCAGGCCCACCAGCATACCGATGCCGGCGGCACCGAAGCCGTACTTCCAGCCATAGGCTTCGCCGAGGAAGCCGCAGACCAGCGAGGCGAACAGCGCCCCCAGGTTGATGCCGGCGTAGAACAGCGAAAAGCCCGAGTCGCGGCGGGGATCGTTCTCCGGGTAGAGCTTGCCGACGATGGTGGAGATGTTGGGCTTGAGGAAGCCCACGCCCATGATGATCAGCGCCAGCGACAGGTAGGTGATCGACAGCGCGGCTTCGTCGCGTACCACTTCACCGGCGACGCGGTGGGCGGCGTGGCCCTCGAAGGCCATGCCGGCATGGCCGAGCACCAGCAGGATGCCGCCAAACACGACCGCCTTGCGCATGCCCAGCCAGCGGTCGGCCAGCAGGCCGCCGAACACCGGGATGCAGTAGACCAGGCCACCGTAGGCACCCAGCAGGTCCAGCCCGGCCTTGTCGCCGAACAAGTGGTACTTGGTCAGGTACAGCAGCAGCAAGGCCTTCATGCCATAGAAGGAGAAGCGCTCCCACATCTCGGTGAAGAAGCAGACGTAGACACCCTTGGGGTGGCCGAGGAAGTCGTCGGTACCGGTCGCCGGCAGGGAGGATGTGGACATGGGCAACCGTCAAAATCGAAGGCCGCGAGTATAGGCGTGCTGTCGGCGCCGCATCGCCCGCAGCGCAGCATCCGGCAAAACCCTTGTCAGGCTGTGCTGAATCAGGGCGCTGGCTGTGCCGCAGCGGGGGCCGTGCGGCGTCGCGACTGGACTTGCCGTTAAGCGGGCGTTAGCGTGGCGAGGGTTTTTTTGCCATCCAAGGGCTTTCCATGAACAACGCTGCGCCTGCGCAGCTCACATTCCGCGCGGTGGTTCTTGCCGTCGTGCTGGCTGTGGTGCTGTCCGCCGCCAATGCTTACCTGGGTCTGTTCGCAGGCTTGACAATTGCTACCGCCATTCCGGCCGCCGTCGTTTCGATGGGCGTGCTGCGTCTGCTTGGTGGCGGCACCATCCTTGAAAACAACATCGTCCAGACCGGTGCTTCGGCCGGTTCGTCGATTGCCGCCGGCGTGATCTTCACGATCCCGGCGCTGGTGATCATGGGTTACTGGCCGGACTTCAAGTACTGGTGGGTGCTGGGTATCGCTGGCCTGGGCGGCCTGCTGGGCGTGCTGTTCTCGGTGCCGCTGCGGCGCTCGATGATCGTCGAAGATCCGCTTCCCTTCCCGGAAGGCAAGGCCGCCGCGGAAGTGCTCAAGGCCGGTGAAAACCCGGGCCCGGGCATGAAGATCCTCGGTATTTCGGCCGCCATCGGCGGCCTGGTGAAGTTGGCGGCGGCCTCGGGCCTGCGCATCTTCCCGGACGCCTGGGCGCAGGCCGCCTATGTGGGCAGCTCCAAGGTCACCGCCTTCATCGGCACCAACCTGTCGCCGGCGCTGCTGGGCGTGGGTTACATCGTCGGCCTGAACGTCGGCATCGTGGTGCTGTCCGGCTCCATCCTGTCCTGGCATATCGCCATTCCGCTGTACCAGGCGTTCTTCATGGGCACCAACCCGGAGCTGGCGGCGTCCATCGCCAACGCCCCGGCCGCCGATGCGGCCTTTGCCATCTGGGGTTCGCAGATCCGTTACCTGGGCGTGGGCGCCATGCTGATCGGCGGCGTCTGGACGCTGTTCTCGCTGCGCAAGTCGCTGCTCAATGGCGTCAAAAGCGGTTTTGCCGCTGCGCGCAAGAGCAGTGGCCCGGCCCTGGCCGAGACCGAACGCGACCTGCCGATGAAGTGGATGCTGATCGCCCTGATCGCCTTCACCCTGCCGCTGCTGGGCCTGTACCAGGCCATCGTCGGCCAATGGCACGTGTCGATCCCGATGACCATCATCATGATCGTCGCCGGCTTCCTGTTCGTGTCGGTGTCGGCCTACCTGGCCGGCCTGATTGGTTCGTCCAACAACCCGGTTTCGGGCATCACCATTTCCACCATCCTGTTCGCCTCGGTGGTGCTGGTGCTGCTGCTGGGCAAGGACGGACTGATTCCGGTTGGCGTCGGCGGTGCTCCGCTGGGCGCGGTGGCGGCGATCATGATCGGTGCGGTGGTGTGTTGTGCGGCCGCCGTTGGCGGTGACAACCTGCAGGACCTCAAGGCGGGTTATCTGGTCGGCGCGACGCCATGGAAGCAGCAACTGATGCTGGGTATCGGTGCATTCTCCTGCGCCCTGATCATGGCGCCGGTGCTGAACCTGCTGGCCCATGCCTACGGCATCGGCGCGCCGACCGCCGAGCACCCGAACTCGCTGGCCGCACCGCAGGCCAACCTGATGGCCTCGGTGGCCCGTGGCCTGTTTGGCGGCGAACTGCCGTGGACGATGATCGCGCTGGGCGCGGGCGTTGGCGCGGTGATCATTGCCGTTGACGAGTGGTTGAAGAAAACCGGCAAGCGTTTCCGCGTGCCGGTGCTGGCTGCTGCCATCGGTATCTATCTGCCGCTGGAGCTGATGGTGCCGATCTTCCTGGGCGGCCTGCTGGCCCATCTGGTCGAGCGCTTCCACAAGCTGCGTGCCGACGATGAAGAAGGCCGCGACCGCGTGCATCGCCCGGGTGTGCTGTTTGCTGCCGGCTTGATCACCGGTGAGGCGCTGATGGGTATCGCTATCGCCGTGCCGATCGTGGTGAGCGGGCAGGGCGACATCCTGGCGCTGCCGCTGGGCGGCTTTGCCGATACCTGGGCGACGCTGTCGGCCTGGGTAGGCCTGTTCGTGCTGTTCCTGGTTGGCCTGCTGCTGTACCGCATCGGCAAGAAGGGCGAGCCGGCGGCGAAGGCCTGATTTTCCCTTCTCCCCTTGTGGGAGAAGGTGCCCGAAGGGCGGAAGAGGGGAGCTTTTGGTTTTGAGTTGGCCGGGGCTTGGAGCCAAAGCCAAAGCCAAAGCCAAAGCCAAAGCACCCCTCCCCAACCCTCCCCTTGGCCTGCGGCCAAAGGGAGGGGGCTCAAGCCAACGCGCCCTCACCCCAACCCCTCTCCCGTAAACGGGAGAGGGGCTTAGGCAGAAGCAAAGCAAAGCAAAGCCGCCCTTGGGCGGCTTTGCTGTTTGCGGCGGTTGTCGGGCCATGACTTCAAGCCTTTGCAGTGGGGTGGGCTGGACGCCTACCATCGGGGTTTGTCTTTGCCTGGGAGTTGCCCATGAAGCTTCGTCACGCCCTGTTGCCACTGTGCCTGCTGGCCGCCTTGCCGTCGCTGGCCAGTGCGCGCGGTTTTGAAGTCCGCGACATGGTCAAGCTGGACCGCGCCTCCGCGCCGTTGCTCAGCGCCAATGGCGCGCAGGTGGTGTTTGCCAAGCGCATCGTCGATGCCGACCTCAAGGCCAGCAACAGCCTGTGGATCCGTGACCTGCGCACCCGCGACATGGCACCGCCGAAGCAGCTGACCCCGGCCGGTTGGAACGTCAATTCGGCCTCGATCGAGGGCCAGAACGTCTACTTCCTCAGCGCCAAGAACGGCAGCCAGCAGCTGTATGTGATGCCGCTGGCTGGCGGCGAACCGCGCCAGCTCACCGACTTCGCCCTGGACGTGGACAGCTACCGCATCTCGCCGCAGGGCGACCGCGTGCTGTTCAGCGCCGGCGTGTTCCAGGACTGCGGCTCGGACCTGGATTGCACCAGCAAGCGCCTGGACAAGGACAAGGCCAGCAAGAGCAGCGGCCAGGTCTACGACAGCATGTTCGTGCGCCACTGGGATACCTGGGCTGATGGCCGCCGCAACACCTTGTTCGTCGCACCGCTGCCGGCTGCAGGCGCAGCTGCGGTGAAGGGCGCATCGGCGATCAGCGCGACGCTGGCCGGTGATGCACCGTCCAAGCCGTTCGGCGGCAATGAAGACTTCGTCTGGTCGCCGGATGGCAAGACCGTCGTGGCCAGCATCCGCGTGCAGGGCAAGCAGGAGCCGTGGTCGACCAACTTCGACCTGTACAAGCTCGACGCTGCCGGCAAGCAGGCACCGGTCAACCTGACCGCGGCCAATCCCGCGTGGGACGCCGGCCCGGTGTTCAGCGCCGACGGCAAGACCCTGTTCTACCGCGCGATGAAGCGCCCGGGCTTCGAGGCTGACCGCTTCGGCCTGATGGCGATGGACCTGGCCAGCGGCAAGGTCAATGAGATCGCCGCGCAGTGGGACCGTTCGGCCGATGGCATCACCTTGTCGGCCGATGGCCAGACCATCTACACCACCGCGCAGGACATGGGCGAACATCCGCTGTTCGCAGTGAACATCGCCAGCGGCGAGCCGACCAAGCTGGTGGGCGAGGGCAGCATCTCCTCCTTCGATATCGCCGGTGATGCGCTGGCTTTCACCCGTAATTCGCTGAAGAGCGGCGACCAGGTGTTCACCAGCAGCACCGCTGCCGGTGCACCGCAGCGCGCCATCACCCAGAGCGCCGGCGAAATGCTCGAGGGAGTGAACTTCGGTGACTTCGAGCAGTTCTCGTTCAAGGGCTGGAACGACGAGACCGTGCACGGCTACGTGGTCAAGCCGCACAACTACCAGGAAGGCAAGAAGTACCCGGTTGCCTTCCTGATCCACGGCGGCCCGCAGGGCAGCTTCGGCAATGGCTGGAGCTACCGCTGGAACCCGCAGACCTATGCCGGCCAGGGCTATGCGGTGGTGATGATCGACTTCCACGGCTCCACCGGTTATGGCCAGGCCTTCACCGATGCGATCAGCCAGCATTGGGGCGACCGCCCGCTGGAAGACCTGCAGAAGGGCTGGGCTGCGGCGCAGCAGAAGTATAGCTTCCTCAACGGCGACAAGGCCTGTGCGCTGGGCGCCAGCTACGGCGGCTTCATGGTCAACTGGATCGCAGGCAACTGGAACGAGCCGTGGAAGTGCCTGGTGAACCACGACGGTGTGTTCGACCAGCGCGCCATGGGCTATGCCACCGAAGAGCTGTGGTTCACCGAGTGGGAGCAGGGCGGCACCCCGTACGCCGTCCCGCAGAACTATGAGAAGTTCAACCCGGTCAACCACGTCGCCAACTGGAAGAAGCCGATGCTGGTGGTGCAGGGCCAGCTGGATTACCGCATCCCGGTGGAGCAGGGTCTGGCCACCTTCACCGCGCTGCAGCGACAGGGCATCGAGTCCAAGTTCCTGTACTTCCCGGACGAGAACCACTGGGTGCTGAAGCCGCACAACAGCGTGCAATGGCATGACACGGTCAATGGCTGGTTGAAGCAGCACATCGGTCAGTAAGCAGGTGAGGAAGGGCGTGCCATTGGCGCGCCCTTCCTTGTAGCGGGCGGTGCCATCGGGTGCTCATCGCTGCGGTGTCGTAATGGAGGGGGCGATGGGAATGTTCAGTATCTGGCACTGGTTGATCCTGCTGTTTCTGTTCGCCGTTGCAGCCAGCCTGGTTGGCCTGATCGTCTGGTTGGCGATGCGCTCTTCCAAGGCACCCGGCAACCCGGTGGCAAGCGCGCAGAAGCGCCTGCAGCAGCTGGAAGACCTGCGCGCGCAAGGCCTGATCAGCGATGAGGAATACGCCAGGCAGCGTGCGGCGGTGGTGACTGGACGCTGAGCTGGATGGCCAGCGGAATGCTGGCGGTTGCGGAAGTGTTTGACGCCGGCCTGGAGGGCTGGCGAGCGGCGACGGATGCGCCAGTGTGTTCCGTCCTGCGCAAGTGCTGTCTCCGTTCCGGTGCGGTGTGTCTGCAGGTTCCATCCATGGGCAAGGGGTTTGCCCGCATACACGCATCAAGGGGATAGACGATGATGGCAGCCGCGACAGGCGCACTCATCAGTAATGACATCATCGTGTTCGGCCTGATCGCCGCCACGCTGGGGGTTATTTTCTGGACGTCGGGCAGCAGCAACCCGCTGCTGAAGAAGTTCTACAGCTTCGTGCCGGCGTTGTTGCTGTGCTACTTCATACCGGGTGTGTACAACACCTTCGGCCTGATCGATGGTGAAACCACCAAGCTCTACAACCCGATCGCGCGTGATGTATTCCTGCCAGCCGCGCTGGTGTTGTTGACGCTGTCCATCGACCTGAAGGGCATCCTCGGCCTGGGCTGGAAGATGCTGGCCATGTACGTGGCGGCGGTGCTGAGCATCATGCTGGGCGCGGTGGTGGCCTTCCAGCTGATGGCCTGGCTGCATCCGGAGACCGTGGCAGGTAGCACCTGGGGCGGCATGGCAGCGCTGGCCGGCAGCTGGATCGGTGGCGGTGCCAACATGCTGGCGATGAAGGAAATCTTCGAAGTCGACGCCACCACCTTCGGCCAGTTTGCGGTGGTGGACGTGGGCGTGGGCTATGTATGGATGGCGGTGCTGATCTTCTTTGCCTCGCGTGCGCCGGCCATGGACAAGCGCAGTGGTGCCGACACCACCGCACTGGATGACCTGCGCGACCGGGTTGCCAATTACCAGGCGCAACATGCGCGCATTCCCGCGCTGGGCGACTTGATGGTGATGGCCGGCATCGCGTTTGGTGCGGTGGCGCTGTCGCACGGCCTGGCCGGTCCGTTGGCCAACTGGTTTGCCGCCAATGTCAGTTGGTCCAGTTCGGTGAGCATGGACAAGCCCTTTGTCTGGGTGGTGTTGTTGGCCACCTTCATTGGCTTGGGCCTGAGCTTCACCCGCGCCCGCGAGCTGGAAGGCGTCGGCGCGTCGAAGTGGGGCTCGATGTTCCTGTACTTCCTGATCGCCTGCATCGGCATGCAGATGGATCTGTTGGCCCTGCTGGAAAAGCCCTGGCTGTTCGCGCTGGGGGTGCTGTGGATTGGCGTGCACATCGTGCTGCTGTGGCTGGTGGGCAAGCTGCTGAAGGTGCCGTTCTTCTATTTCGCCATTGCCTCGCAGAGCAATATCGGAGGCCCGGCCTCGGCGCCCGTATTGGCGACCGCCTTCCATCCGGCCTTGGCGCCGGTGGGTGTGCTGTTGGGTACCTTGGGTTATGCGGTGGGTACCGGTGCGGCCTACGTGGTCGGGATTACCTTGCGGGCGATGGCAGGGGCGGGGTGATTCCAAGCGCGCTGCGCGCTTCCCCTCTCCCCAACCCCTCTCCCGCAAGGGGAGAGAGGCTCAATCCAAGCGAACGCCAGCAACTGCAGCTTTGAAGCCCCTCTCCCCTTGCGGGAGAGGGGTTGGGGAGAGGGGAAGGCGCACAGCGCTGCTCTCGCTGAACAAGACCCCCTGTCCACCACCATGCTAGGCTCCACCCTCCCACGCCACGTCACCAACGTGGCGTTTTTATTTCCCTTCGATCGACAGGAACAGGCCTTATGCCGACCGAACCCAGTACCGCCCTCATTACCAACGACATCGTCGGCCTCGGCCTGATCGCTGCCACCCTGGCGTTGATCTTCTGGCTGGCCAGCGGCCCCACGCCTTTCTGGAAGAAGGTGTTCGCCTGGGTGCCGGCACTGCTGCTGTGCTACTTCATCCCGGCCATCTACAACACCACCGGCCTGATCGACGGCCACGGCACCAAGCTCTACAACCCGATCGCCCGCGACGTGCTGCTGCCGGCGGCGCTGGTGCTGCTCACCCTCTCCATCGACCTGAAAGGCATCGCCCGACTGGGGCCCAAGCTGCTGGTGATGTTCGTTACCGGCACCGTCGGCATCGTGCTGGGTGCAGCGGTGTCGTTCCAGGTGATGAAGTTCATCCATCCGGAAACCGTGGCCGGCGATACCTGGGCCGGCATGGCGGCATTGGCCGGCAGTTGGATCGGTGGTGGCGCCAACATGGCCGCCATGCGTGAGACCTTCAACGTCGATGCCACCACCTTCGGTCAGATCGCGGTGGTCGACGTGGCCTGTGCCAGCCTGTGGATGGCGGTGCTGTTGTGGTTGGCGGGCCGCTCGCAGGCGATTGATGCCAAAAGTGGGGCTGATACCTCGGCCATCGACGACATGAAGCGCCGCATCGCCGAGTACGAAGCCAAGAGCGCGCGCAACCCCAGCCTGACCGACCTGATGGTGATCGTCGGCGTCGGCCTGGGCGTGGTGGGTCTGGCACATGCATTGGCGACACCGCTGGCTGCCTGGTTTGGTGCGAACGTCAGCTGGGCCAGCAAGGCCTCATTGGATTCGTCGTTTGTGTGGGTGGTGATGTTGTCCACCGTTGCGGGTCTGCTGTTGAGCTTTACCCGTGCGCGCAACCTGGAGGCGGCCGGCGCGTCCAAGATCGGCACCTTGTTCCTGTACTTCCTGATTGCCTGCATCGGCATGCAGATGGACCTGCTGTCGCTGGCCGATCGTCCCTGGCTGTTCCTGCTGGGCGTGATCTGGATGGGCGTGCATATCGGCCTGCTGTACGTGGTGGGGCGGATGCTGCGCACGCCGCTGTTCTTCTTCGCGATTGGTTCGCAGGGCAATATCGGCGCAGCGGCATCGGCGCCGGTGGTGGCCGCTGCCTTCCATCCCACGCTGGCGCCGGTGGGTGTGCTGCTGGGCACGGTGGGTTATGCCACCGGCACGGTGATCGCCTACATGACCGGCCTGATGCTGAAGTGGATGGCTGGCGCCTGAGGAGTGCTGGATTTGTAGGAGCGATGCGAGCCGCGGAGCCGGCAGATGCATCTGGTGATCTGTGGTGCCCCACCAGAAAAGGGCGGGGGGGAACCGGTAAGCCCCAAAACCAAAAGGCAAAGGACGAAGATAGGGGTTTAAAGGTAAGCAAAGTCCCAA